>DATEAK010000135.1:0-6429 GCA_035288405.1 bacterium
ACGGCAGCGCGACCCGGGAGCCCCCGCCGAGAATTTCCTTGCCCCCGATGCCATTGCGGATACGATCTTTCATTTGATCCGGCAGGACCGCAGCGCTTGGACGCTGGAGATGGACTTGCGCCCGTTCAAGGAATCATTTTAGAGAAATTAGTGCATTTTCCTTATTCACTTCTCGGACGGGAAGATGCTTGAATGGAGTGGTCTATCCAGACCACGCATTGGAGGAGGGAACTCGTTGCAGTAGGAGGACCGATCCAATGAAACTCCAGTCAAGACTTTCCGTATTTTTTGCGCTCGCGATCTGTTTTGCTGCGGCGGCGGTCTTTTTCCTTGCAGCAGGTGCCGGGGCGGCTGAATTTTCCAAAGAATCTGTTCTTTCTCCTTGCTCGAATTGTCACTCGGAGCGGTTCCTGGGTCCAAAGTATAACGAGTGGAGGAATTCTACCCATAAGGAACTGGTGGACGCCGAAAGTCCGGAAAGCCCTGCTAAGCGGGATGTGTGCGTGGGCTGCCATACGGCTCAAGGGTTCGCCGAGAAAAAAACAAAAAAGGCCGAAGTACCAAACCCTCTGCCCCAAACCTGCGTAGCCTGACACTCGGTGGAAAATCACGGCAAGGTTCCCGCCTATGTGCGCATGTACGGAAAAGTCACATTGCCCGACAAGATCACCATCGCCAATGCAGGGACGGGGGCCGTATGCATGGCCTGTCATAACTCCCGCCGGGATGTCACGAACCCCCAAATCTTCAAGGCCAAGTCGGCTCCTCACGGCAGCCCCCAGGCCGACATGCTGAAAGGAAGCGGCGCCTTCGAGATCCCCGGCTACCGGTACTCCAATTCCGTCCACACGACAGTGGAAAATGGTTGCGTGACCTGCCACATGGCCCCGCCGCCTCCGGGAGCGGAAGGGATCGTGGGCGGTCACACCTTCAAAGTGGTCAGCGGCAAAGCCCAGAACACGAATGCCTGCGTCGGCTGTCACCGCAAAGTCGAAGCGCTCAACCGGCCGGCGGTAGGCGATTTTGATGGAGATAAAATCATTGAGCCCGTCCAGGATGAAGTGAAGGGACTCACGGATCTCTTGAAAAAAACAATCGAGGATCGCATGGACGGCGGCAAAGGCGGGACCTTGGACGAGTCCCACGGCCAGGTCGTCTTCAAAGGCAAGGACGGGAAGCCCATTAAGCCTGAAAGCATCCCCGAGGCACAGTACATCGCCGCATATAACTACTTCTTCGTCCACAGCGACAAGAGCAACGGGATTCACAACACGTCCTACGCCGTACAGCTTCTGCAGAGTTCCTACCAGAACCTGACGGGCAAGCCCGTTCCCAACGCTTACATCCGATAACACAACCTGCGGGGTCGGAGGGGAGCAGTCCTCTCCGACCCGCGGTCTGCAATCAGGTTTTTTTACTTCGCCGGGGAATTTCCCGGCCCGGCGATTTGGCGCTGCAGTTCCTGGGCGCGATCCACGAGCGTTCTGACTTCAGCAAACCCCTTTTGCCAAAATCCAGGGTCTTTTAGCTCGACTCCCAAGAGGCGCAGTAGGGATTCGGGGCCCGAGGCCCCCCCGGCTTCCAGGAGGGAGAGATACCTGGGAACGAACTCTTTCCCCTGTTCCTTGTACATGCGGTAGAGAGACAACGTCAGGAGTTGACCAAACACATAGCTGTAGCAGTAAAAACGCGTGTGAATGAAATGGGGGATGTAGGACCACCCCCACCGGTAGCCATCGGTCATTTCCACGGCGTTGCCGTAGTACTTGCCATTGGCATCGAGCCAGGCCTGGCACAGGGAATCCGGAGTGAAGCGACCCTGCGCTCGGCGGTTGAAAACCGCCTGCTCGAAGCGGGTGAGTACGGTTTGCCGGAACACGGTGGCGAAGGTATCCTCGATCTTTCCGCAGATGAGGGCGAGCTGCACCTTGGGATCCGTCTCCGTTGCCAAGAGATGGTCGAAAACGAGAAACTCTCCAAATACGGAAGCCGTCTCAGCGGTGGTCAAGGGAGTGTCGTAATTGAGATACGTCTGCTTTCGGGACAGGCTACCGTGCAGCCCGTGCCCTAGCTCGTGGGCCACCGTCATCACGTCCCTCAGGTTATCCGTGTAGTTGCAGAGGATATACGGATGGAGCTTCGGGGTCGGCGAGGCACAAAAAGCTCCGCCACGCTTCCCCTTGCGAATCTCGGCATCGATCCAGTGTTTCTCAAAGAAGTCTCGGGCAATCTCCTCGAAGAGAGGGGAGAAGGATCTAAAGGCGGACAGGATGATTTCCCGAGAATGCTCAAAGGTGCAGGAGGGCAGCTCTCCGCCCACGGGTGCATACTGGTCGTAGAGGGCCAGACGGGGCAAGCCCAGCATCCTTGCTTTCAGTCGGAAGTAGGTTTGGGCCGTGGAATAATTCGATTCGGCAACCGCCATCATTTGCTCCACGACCTGCGGCTCAATCTCGTTGTTCAGGTGTCGCTCGGCCATGGGGTCGGGGTATTTCCGCAGCCGGTCGTTCGTCAGGTGGTCCTGAACGATGGTGTCATAGGTAAACGTGAGAACCATATCATGGCGCGAAAGTACGTTAAACACGGTTTCCTGCGCGCGGCGCCGCAGGTCCCGATCCGGATCATGAAGACAGGAGAGAGCCTCGCTCAGAGTGACCTCCTCGGTTTTTCCTTCCCGCTCCAGAGGGAACGACAGGGAAGATGTGAGCTCCGTGAACAGCCTCGCAAAGGCCCGCCGCCCGGTATTTTCTTTTTCGTTGACGATCTTCTCCTCGGGCTCCGAAAGGGTGTGGAAAGAGTAGCGCCGGGAGATCTCCAAGTAGTGGCGGTAGGGAGCCAGATGAGGGTCAGCAATCAAGCGGTTTGCCGTCTGATCATCGAGCCGGCGCCATTCCAGATCAAAGAACAGAAGGAGGTTGGAGAGCTCCGTGGTTTTCAGCTCCACCTTCTGCTGAAGGTCACGATGTTCCGCTTTGAGCGTATCCTGCGAGTAGAGGAGACTCGCATAGCTCGCCACCCGGCTAATCAACTCGTAGATGTCTTCCAACTCTTCAATTCCTCGCCGAAGGTGCCCAGGCTCGGGACCGCCGGCCACCAAAACCGTGCCGCGATACCGCTCGGCAAAGACTGCAGCCCTGCGCTTGCACTCCTCTAAGGATTGTTCAATGCTTGGATCACTCCAGGAGGAAAACAGGTCGCTGAGATCCCAGCGAATCCCGGCGGCGCTTGTTGAGATTGCTGACATGATGCGCTCCCTCTCTGAATACCGGGGAGAACTGATTCCGGGTTGAGACTCAGAACGAGAAGAGAAGTCGCAGGCTAGCTTTGCCCTGGATCCCGTTTCCGGTTACGCAAAAAGCGCTCCAGTTCCTCGACCAGTTCCTTGCCCGTGGGGAGATCGTCGCTGCTCTCCCTGGAAATCTTCTCTTCCTCGGCCAAGCGTTCCTCGAGTTCCTTCACATAAGCCGCAATTTTGGGATCCTCGGCTAACGCTTCGGCCAGACGTGATTCAAACCCGCGGGTGGATTCTTCCAGTTCCGTCAAGTCAAGGCTCAGATCGAGGAGCGACATGATCCGCCGCACCAACGCCAAGGTCGCCTTCGGATTCGGTAATCCCGAAATGTAGTGAGGGACGTTAGCCCACAGGCTGACGGTGGGAATTTCGTGGCCTAGACAGCAGTCATGTAGAACACCGACAATCCCTGTGGGCCCTTCGTAGCGGGAGGATCGCATGCCGAGCCGGGCCTGCAATTCGGGATCTCCTGAGGCACCGGTAACCACCACGGGCTTGGTGTGAACTACGTCGGCAAGCAGCGCACCCAGGCTCACCACAAGGCTGATTTGACATTCCTGGAAAAGGCGCATCAGGAGTTCGGAGAAAGTTTTCCAGTGGTAGTGGGGTTCGATCCCCACTCCCACGATCACATCCCGGGAAAGCTCCGGTAGCTCGCAGTAGTAGAACTCGTTGGCAGGCCAAACAATTTCGCGCTGTTTTTTTCCCCCATCCGCAAAACGCACGTGAGGTCGAAGCTCGCTGAAATTATAGAAATCTTCCGGTTCAATGTACGCAAATCTCGTAGCTGAAAAACTTTCGACCAGGAATCTCGCGGCCGCAGTGGCTGATCCCGCAGCGTCATTCCAGCCCGCAAAAGCCACCACCCCCACAGGCCGTCTCAACCGCGGGATTGTTTCCAGAACCAAGTGATCCATGCGATTTTCCTCGTGAAATTATTTTACAGGATGGGTGTAAACAAAGACAGGAGTTTTTGGCAATCCTGAACCTTCCCCTTGACGGGGCACTTGATTTCAGTCATGGTACAAGAAGATCTGGTTTTTCCAGGTCTCTTTGAAGAGGAGTGAGGGACGATGGCGAAACGGGGCGGCCACAATAGCTTTTTACGCCGGCAAAAGGAACGTCAACGTCAGGAAAAAGCGACCGCCAAGCGCTTGCAGAAGTTGGAGCGTCGCCGATCCGGGCGTCTGACTCCCGGGGACTCAACCGACGCGCAGGAAGAGCCACCCCAAGAGAGTCCCCCCTCGGAAGAGAGCCCCTCCTGAGCCCAGGCCTCTCTGGCCTCTCCGGTAAAGCACCCCAAAACCCCTTTTTCTTAGACCTTGCGATTGTACTTTAACTGTGGTAATGTGTTTTTCCAGTAACACGAACCGCGAGCAGGAAGCCTTCCTAGCAAAGAAGCCGACCCGCTCTGGAGCGGGTCCCTCCACTTACCGGTTGGACCTAATTATCCCCTCCAAGGTTCGAAATTCCAACGTGCGGCTGCTTCGCGCGCCGCAGTCATGTCCCTTCGCCCACTGAGGGCACCGGGACAAGGAGATTCTCTACACATGCCCTTTGCTCAACTGGGCCTCGAGCCCGAGCTCCTTCGCGCTATCAAGCGTGAGGGATATGAAACTCCCACCCCCATCCAGGAGAAAGCAATCCCCGCCATAAACGCAGGAAAAGATCTCTTTGGGTGCGCCCAAACCGGTACGGGGAAAACCGCGGCTTTTGCGTGGCCGATCCTCCAGCGCCTGAAGGCGGCAAGGACCAAGCGTCTCAGGGCCCTGGTCCTGACACCTACGCGGGAACTCGCAGTCCAGGTTGCCGAAAGTTTTCGATCCTACGGCTGCTTTCTCTCCCTCCGCATCGGACTCGTCTATGGCGGGGTGAGCCTCTCTCTCCAGGAAAAGGAGTTGCATCGCGGAGTCGATGTTCTCATTGCCACTCCGGGCCGCCTCCTGGACCATATGTCCCGCGGCAACGTTGATTTTAAACATGTGGAGTTCCTGGTTCTCGACGAGGCGGACCGCATGCTGGACATGGGGTTCATCGACGATGTAAAACGCATCCTCCAGTTTGTCCCCAAGAAAAGGCAAACTCTCCTGTTCTCGGCCACGATGCCTCAACCGATCCGGCAGTTGGCCCAGGAGATTTTGCGGGATCCCGTGGAAATCCAGGTGACCCGCCCCGCCACTCCCGTAGAGACCGTGCGCCAGACGGTTCACGCCGTGGCCACCTGGGACAAAGCCAAGCTTCTAAACCACCTCTTGGAGAATCAGGCCATGTCTCAGGTCCTCGTGTTCACCCGCACCCGGAGGGGGGCTGAAAGCCTCACTCGCTTTCTCAATGAGCGCGGGAAGACTTCTATCTCCCTGCATGGAGACAAGTCTCAAGCCGAGCGCACGAAGGCTCTGAATGCCTTCCGCGCCGGCCATTACGGCGTTCTCGTGGCCACGGACGTCGCGGCTCGCGGACTCGACGTGGAGGGGATCTCTCACGTGGTGAATTACGATGTTCCCGAGACCCCCGAAAACTACGTGCACCGCATCGGTCGAACGGCGAGGGCCGGAGAATCGGGAGATGCCATTACCTTCGTGGCACCCGAAGAATCCAGCTACATGCGGGCTATCGAGCACCTGATCGGTCAGAGCATTCCGGAAGAGGCAGTCGAGGGTTATTCCCTACCACCCGCAGTGGCCCGTCCCGTGAAAAGGATCGGCACCAGAGTCTTTCGGCCGCGCAAGCTTCTGGCCTCCAGCGGAGGACGCAGGCGCTAGTACGATTCGAAAAAAGCCCATCTCGTGGTTCGACAAGCTCACCACGAATGCGAAATATCCTTAATCTTCAATGCTGTTCCGTTCGTCCTGAGCGAGTCGACGGGCGAACGGTCAAAACACGCCAGGTATCCAGCGCTTCACCCGTCTCATGTATTCGAGGTAAGGCTCGCCGAAGAGCTCGATCAGACGGCGCTCGTCTCCAAGAACCCGGAAGTGGAACCAGATCGCCGTCCCCACAGTAATCAACGCGGCCAGAACAGATTGTAAGGTCAGGGTGAGACCCGTGAGGAAAATGATATGCCCCAGGTACATGGGGTTACGAATATACCCGTAAAGACCTGAGGTCACCAGCCTCTCCGGAGGCTTTTCCAGGCC
>DATEAK010000136.1:0-3058 GCA_035288405.1 bacterium
GCGGCAATTTGTGGAGACGGTGACGAAAGAGACCGGGATCGAGGTGATTGCGGCGGAAAGCGCACGGGAAGCTGCTGCCTGCGACATCCTGATCACTGCCACCAATGCCATCGGTCCGGTCTACGCCCCGGAGTGGGTCCAACCTGGGACCTGCGTCATCAGCATTAACCAGCACGAAGTGCCCCAGGAAATGGATCAGAGAGCCGACCTCGTCGTGGTGAAGGGAAAACAGCGAGGGTTAAATTTCGCTTCGGACGAGGTCGGAACCACACCCGAGATGGAAGCGGATGCAGGCGCTGATTGGGAGGGATATCCCGATCTCGCCGATCTCGTGACGGGCAAAGCAGCAGGCCGCACGGGCCCCGAGCAGATCACCCTTTTTCGCAATAATGAAGGGTTGGGCCTGGCCTTCGCAGCGGTCGGGGCGCGCGCTTGCCAGATCGCCCGCCAGTGGGGCGTGGGCCATCGCATCCCCCGCGACTGGTTCACGGTGGACCGACCGGGTTGACCAGACCTTTGAAGACTCGTACCAGCGGGGGAACTTCACACTCAAGGAGGATAGGATTAGGATCATGACAAGTCAAGGAATGCGCAGTCATTTCAGCCGAACAGGTTCCAAGCAGTTGCGGTCCCTGCTTTTCGCTATAGCCGGGCTGGCTCTCCTCTGCACTGTGTTGCCGCAAGCCTTAGATGCTGCGACTCAGGTTCAGAACGAGAAGTTGTAACGCCTCATCGCAGCCGCTAAAGAGGAAGGTGTGATTGATTTTTCAGGACCCCCGGAGTTGACTCCACGAGGGGCACAGGCTCTCATCTCGGGATTGAACAAGAAATATAATTTGAACCTAAAGCTCAACTATATTCCCACTCCGGGCTATCCCATCGTCACCTCCCAGCTTATCACTGAAATTCAGGCCGGCCAGTCTCCTACCTACGACGTGGTTTATCTCACGGAGCTCAACTTGGTGAAGCTTTACAGTCGGGGGTTTCTTGTCCCTTTCGACTGGACGGGAACTTTCAGCCACATCACGAAGGACTCCGTCTACTTCGATAACGGAGGCCTTCTGACAGCCACCATTTTTGCCCTTCCCGCCTACAATACCAGGCTGGTTTCTTCCCAGGACGTGCCAAAACAGTGGGAAGACCTCCTTGATCCCAAGTGGAAGGGGAAGATCGTTGCTCCAAAGTTCGTCCAGGTCTGGGTAAGTCTTGCCCAGACTTGGGGCGAGAAACGGACCACCGACTTTCTCAACCGACTCAAAACGCAGGAGCCTCTTTACGTGAAGTACTCGGAGTTGAGAACCCGCTTGGAGTCGGGTGAATATCCCTTGGCTGCCAACCACTTATCCTCAATGGTGGACGGGGCCAGGCAGAGGGGAATACCGGTCGACTATGCAGACCTCGTGAAGCCCATTCCCGTGCTTTTGGACATGATGGGAATCCCCAAGAATGCCCGGCATCCCAATACAGCCAAGCTCTTTATGGCTTTCTCCCTGACGCCCGAAGGGCAGGAGATCTGGTTCCAATTTGCCCAGCGCAGCTCCCTCTTCACCCAGGGAACCCCTGCCTGGAGGTTTTCCCGAGGCAAGGATCTCCTCTTAAGAGACATGAAGGCCCTCGTGAAAAACCCAGAAGTCCTTGAACAACTGGAAAAGAAGTTTGCCGACGTGCTGGGGATCCGATAGGCAGCAGAAATTCTGCAAGAGAGAAATCTGAGAGATAGAAATCTATATCCGGAAGGAGGATAAGATCATGATGGGCCGAAGAGCTTGCGAATTTCCCAACGCGAAAGGTTCCAGGCAGTTTCGATCCGCGCTCGTCGCCACGGTTGCTCTGGCTCTTCTCTACTTGGCTCTGCCACAGGCATCTTTTGCCGCCACCCAGACTCAGAGTGATAAGTCGTCGCGGCTCATTGCGGCCGCCAAAGAAGAAGGGACTATCGATTTTGCCGGACCTTCGGCTTTGACCCCCAAAGGGGCGCAGGCTCTCATCGCCGGCCTCAACAAGAAATACAACGTGAACCTGAAGCTGAACTACGTGCCTTCGACAAATTATCCTGCGATTGCTGCTCAAGTCATCACGGAGATTCAGGCGGGGCAACCTCCTACTTACGACGTCGTTTACATGACAGAGTTCAACCTGGCCAAGCTCTACAGTCGGGGGTTTCTCGAGTCTTTTGACTGGACGGGAACCTTCAGTCACATCGCCAGGGATTCCGTCTTCTTCGATAACCAGGGAATCCTCACCGCCACCATCTTTGCCCTCCCTGCCTACAACACCAGACTTGTCTCTCCACAACAGGCGCCCAAACAGTGGGAAGACCTCCTGGATCCTAAGTGGAAAGGGAAAATCATCGTTCCCAAGTACGTCCAGGTTTGGGTGAGTCTCGCCCAGACCTGGGGCGAGAAGAGAACCATCGACTTCGTTGCCCGACTCAAAACTCAGGAACCTCTCTTTGCTTTGTATCCCGAGATGGATACCCGGCTGGCGTCGGGTGAATATCCTTTGGCTGCAAACCAACTCACGTTCCGGGTGGACGTGGCCAAACAGCGGGGAATGTCGATCGAGTATGCGGATCAGGTGAAACCCGTCCCCGTCCTCCTGGACATGATGGGCATTCCCAAGAACGCCCGGCATCCCAATGCGGCCAAGCTCCTTGCAGCTTTCTCCTTGACACCTGAAGGGCAGGAGATCTGGTTCCAGTTCAGCCAGCGCAGCTCCCTTTTCGCCCCGGGAACTCCTGCCTGGAAGTTCGCCCGTGGCAAGGAACTGCTCTTCAGGGACATGAAAGCTCTCGTGGAGAAGCCGGAAACCATTGAGAAACTCGAAAGCAAGCTAGCGGAGGTCCTGGGCATCCGATAGGCGGCAAGCGCACCGGATACCGGCTGTCCTTTTGATTCAAGGCCGAGAGCAAGAGAAACTTCGCAAAACAGGAAATCGAGAAGATGGCAATCTACCTTTCCGATTCAGATGTTCGGAGTGTAATTGAGATGGAAGATGTGCTCGCCGTCGTGGAGCAGGCTTTTCGGGAGAGTGCCACAGGCCAAGCGATCAACCAGGC
>DATEAK010000137.1:0-2122 GCA_035288405.1 bacterium
CAGGACCCATGTAGCCCGTGTACTCTCCGAAAGGCCCTTCGTGCTCGCGCTCGCCCGGCACGATCTTCCCCTCGATGACGATCTCGGAGGTGGCCGGCACGTCCACGTCGTTCGTTTCACAGCGTACGATCTCGATGGGAGCTCCCCTGAGTCCGCCGGCCTGGGCGAACTCATCCACTTCGTAGGGCAGCTTGGTGACGGAGACCAGAGCCGTGGTGGGCTCCGTGCCCACCACGATGCCCACGGGAGTGGGCACGCCGTTGCGCTCGTTCTTGGTCACCGTGCGCCGCAGGTCCTGGTACTCGTTCACGAACAGCCCGACGCGGCGGCTCGACTTCATCTGCACCCGGTAGGTGCCGATGTTTCTCACCTTGCTGTCAGGGTCGTGGGAACAAATTTGGGCCGATGTCAGAAAGGGACCGGGATCCTCCCCCACAGTCCAGATAGGGACCGGAAACTGGAGGAGGTCGATCTGGTCCCCCGTCAAGATGTTCTCCTTGCAGGCGGCTTCCCGGACCGGAATCGGTGGCAGAGGATTCTTGCGGGCCTCCTCCCACCGGTCCTGGATCTTGTCCACGGTGGTCTCCAGGGAAAGCGCGTAGATCTCCCGGGAAGCGCCCAGAATGCCCCCGCACACCGGAGTCTTGAACCCTTTCACGTTCTCGAACAGGAGGCCCTTGCGGCGCTCCTCCGGGATCTTCTGAAATACCCGGCGGGCCACGGCAGCAATTTCCCAGTCCTTATCAACCTCGGCCTTGATCTTCCAAAGATTGCCCGTTTCTTCCAGGCGAGTCAGATATTCTCTTAAATCGCGGTACGGCAAGGCGCCTCCTTGTTGGTCGAGTCCCGTTCATGCCTTCTTCGCAGCAACCAGGCCTGCATGGATCGCCCGCCACGCTGCCGGGCTGTGGCAAGATTTGCACTTACTCATTCACTCATACGCTGTGCTTGCAAGGCATCCATCTCTTTGGTCCACGCACCTTTTTCTTTGAAAAACCTGATGGCGCCCGGGTGATAGGGTATGAAAGCCTGGGAACTCACCATGCGCTCCCGCTGCCATTCCTTTAAGAGACGGTAAGCAGCTCCCAACTCTTGGTTGAATTCCCAAAGGGCTTTCACGATCTCATAGGCGGCCTCGTCGCTTAGATCCTTGCCGGCCACGAGATAGATGTCGTTTGTCAGGACGCTGGTGTCCTTCACGATCCCGGTCGCGAATCCCACCTTGACTACACTCGGGTAGCTGCCCGGGTAGATATCCGCCATTCTCTTCGCCCCCTCTGGCGTGGAGATTACGGAGATGAACTTCACGCCTCCCTTGCGGGCATTGATTTCCTGGGTTGCGGGGGCGCCCACCGTGATCCATCCCGCATCAAGCCTTCCTTCCATGTAGGCTTGAATACTTGCTCTCATATCCGATACTGGAACACTTGTTATGTCATCGTACGTGAGGCCGGCAGTTGCGAGCGCCGCGGTGCTGCTCAGGCGGACGATCGGGATCCCGGGAAAATCAGTGGGAATTCTTTTTCCTTTCAAGTCCGCGACGGTTTCGATCGGAGAGTCTTTGGGGGCGAAAAAGGAGAGCCTGAGTGTGCCGCCAACTGCAAGGATCCGGGTGTTCTTAAACGGCCTCTTGTATATGATGATCCCCTTATACGAGCTGACGGCATCGGCACTGGTGAGAATCCCCATATCCTGCTCCCCCTTGTCCATGCCAGGGAGCCAAGCGGGAGGTCCCGCAAAAGGTTGTACCCGGACAGTAATCGGGGTGTGACGGCTCACCAAGGCCGCGATTCCTATTCCCATGGCGTTGTAGCCGGTCCCCACCGCGTGGGTCGCCAGTGAGGCACTTCGCGGAGTAGCTGCCAAAGCGAGTCCGGCCCAAGAAGTCAAAACGATTAGTGAGCTTGTGATCCCTATCAACCCTCTTCTTCCCATCACCCCCCTCCTTTATTGGCTTCCCGTTGGGGAAGCCATCATGCCCCCGTGTTTTCCAGGCAGTCAACAGCGGCGGCGAGGCGAATGTGGAATAAACGTGATGCAGATCACTAGTCGCCTGAATCGTCTATTCTAGCCTCCGGTGTCGACCCCGAGGGCTTGCCGCAGTCCGGCTTGATCCGAAATA
>DATEAK010000138.1:0-18258 GCA_035288405.1 bacterium
CGGGAACCATCGAATCTTTGATGTTTGCCTCCCGGGAAGCTTCCGACTTCCTGACTGATCTTCCTGCGAAGTAGTTTCTTCTCTTCCTTCCGCATCGCATTTTCTTTCACCTTAATGAGATTTTTCCATGTTTTCTCCACCTTAGTACATGTGCCGGGAGGAAGCATTTGAATACATCCGTCGTTCGGCCTGAGCAATTTGAGAATTGCCTTGACAGGGGGGGAGAGTCCCGGTAAAAATAGAACGGGCGTTCGAATTGTTTTTTGGGGTCGTTACAGAGCTGGGTTCATTGTAGTATAGGAAGTTAACGTCGGATTATAGATGGACCAGAGGCCCTGGAGGGGTTCCATCAAGAAGGAGGTTAGAAACATGGCCCTTGTGGAGTACCGAGCGGAAGGCGGCATCGCGATTATGGAGCTAAATGATCCTCCGGCCAACACCTACACGCACGAGATGATGCGGGAGTTGGACGAGGGGATTCTCAAGGCCCGTTTCGACGAGAAAGTTCATGTTGTAGTGATCCGGGGGAAGGGGGATAAGTTTTTCTCGGCCGGGGCGAACATTCAGATGTTGACCTCGGTCACCCCCACCTTTAAGTACTACTTTTGCTTGCACGCCAACGAGACCCTAAGCCGGCTGGAGCAGACTCCGAAGCTTATCATTGCGGCCCTCAACGGGCATACAGTTGGTGGTGGGCTAGAGATCGCCATGGCCTGTGATATTCGCATTGCTAAGAAGGATGCGGGGAAGATCGGGCTTCCCGAAGTCGCCCTTGGGGTTTTGCCGGGGACCGGGGGGACTCAAAGGCTGCCGCGAATCGTGGGCAAAGCCAAGGCTATTGAGCTGATGGCAACGGGGCGAAATTTTTCTTTTGAAGAGGCTGTTGAAATTGGTCTGGTGAACCAGATCTTCGAGCCCGAGGGGTTCTTTGACCGGGTTCTCGAATACGCGCGCCAGTTTGTTCCGCCCCACAAGGCCAGCAAGGCAGTAGGATTCATCAAGAGGGCGGTGTGTACCGGGTTTGAGCTCCCAATTGCGGAAGCTTTGGCCGTGGAGAGGGAATTGCAACAACAGCTCTTCCAGAGCGAGGATGCAAGTGAGGGGCTGAAGGCCTACGGTGAGAAGAGGACTGCGAAGTTCTCAGGCAGGTAGGTGAGGAATGGCCGTACAAGATGTTGTGTTGGCGGCTCCCGTGCGCACACCCATCGGGAAATTCGGAGGTGTGTTCTCTGAGCTAAGCGCCGCAGACCTGGGGACCTTTGTGGTTAAGGCTTGCCTGGAACGGGCGGAGTTACCTGCAGATGTAGTGAGCGAGCTGATTCTTGGCAATGCCCGCCAAGCTGGAACGGGTCCCAATATAGCCCGGCAGGTTCTTTACCGTGCCGGAATCCCCATCACCAGCCCGGCTTATACGATCAACCAAGCCTGTGCCTCGGGCATCAAGTCAATCATCAATGCATACCAAGACGTCGTGCTGGGGGAGGCGGAATTGGTTGTCGCGGGGGGTACCGAAAGCATGAGCAATGCCCCCTATCTCCTGACCCGTGCTCGCTGGGGGTACCGCCTGGGGCATGGAGAGCTTGTGGATGCCATGTACCGGGACGGTTTTTTGTGCCCGCTAAGCAAGCTCATCATGGGGGAAACAGCAGAAAAGCTGGCGGAGCAGTACGGCATTAGTCGGGAGGAGCAAGACCGCTACGCCGTGGAAAGCCAGGTTCGGTGCGAGAGGGCAAGGAAGCAGGGACGCTTTAAAGATGAAATCGTCCCGATTCCTCTCGAAGGAGCCAAAGGAAGCACTCGCTTGGTTGATCAAGACGAGCATCCCCGGGATGGTGTAACGCTGGAAAGTATATCGAAACTTCCGCCGGTCTTCCGGCCCGGCGGGAGTGTTCACGCTGGGAATTCCTCCGGAATTACCGATGGGGCTGCTGCGATTCTGGTTCTCTCCGCCGAAAAGGCTCGCAGCTTGGGTGTGCGGCCTTGGGCACGAGTCGTAGGATCCGCCATCTGTGGAGTTGATCCCTCCATTATGGGAATCGGTCCGGTGCCGGCGGTTCGCACGTTGCTTCACAAAACCGGGATTCGGCTTGATCAGATCGGTCTCATCGAGCTGAACGAGGCCTTTGCCGCTCAGGTCCTGGCCTGCCAACGGGATTTGAATCTGGATCTGGGGCGAACCAATGTGAACGGAGGATCTATCGCCCTGGGGCATCCCATCGGCTGCACGGGGGCCAGGATCGTGGTCACTCTACTTCATGAAATGGAAAAGCGTCGGGAGTCCTTGGGGCTTGCCACCCTCTGCGTCAGCGGAGGCCTCGGGGCGGCCCTTTTGTTGGAACGGTGCGCCTGATGACCCTCAAGAATATTCTGTTCGAGAGCGAAGGGGGCATAGGCACCATCACTCTCAATCGACCCGAAAAGCTCAATGCTCTGGTTAGCGAAATCCGCCAAGAACTTCTCCATGTTCTGGATACAATTCGCGAGGAGAGAGGGATCAGGGTAGTGATCCTGACGGGAGCCGGGCGGGGTTTTTGCGCGGGGGGGGATATTGAGTTGCTGTCGCGGTTGCGAGAGGCGGGCGATCTCGAGGGATTGAAACGTTTGTTAGAGACCGGCAGGGAGGTTCTCAATGCAATCCGCGAGTTGCCAAAGCCGGTGATTGCAGCGGTAAACGGGGCTGCAGCGGGAGCAGGTTTTAACTTGTCACTGGCGTGTGACATTCGGATTGCCTCTGAGAAAGCGACGTTTGGCGCCACCTTTGCCCGCATTGGTTTGCACCCGGATTGGGGTGGAACGTATTTCTTGCCCCGCCTGGTGGGAATGGCCAAAGCCTGTGAGTTGATCTTTTCGGGAGCCATGCTGGGAGCAGCCGAGGCGGAGAGGATCGGACTGGTAAACCGGGTGGTGCCTCACGACCAATTGATCTTAGAAGCGAGAGCTCTGGCTGCAAAGATTCTCAGTAACTCACCAATCCCCATCGGATTGGCCAAAGGATCGATTTACAAAAGTCTCGACGGCAATCTGAAAGAGGCATTTGCCCGGGAAATGGAGGCTCAGATCGCCTGCTTCCAATCGGAGGATGCTCGGGAGGGCTTTCGGGCATTTTTGGAAAAACGTTCTCCCATATTTCGGGGGACTTAAGGAGTGCTTTAAGATAAGAATTTGTAATGGTTATATGGAATTGGAGCTTGTTTCCTAATTTGACACTTTCACATGGGGGGGACTGATAGGATGGCACGGATTGCGACCTTTGACGACTGGACGGATCTCTTCAAAGAGTGGCGCAATGACATCGGGGTTGATCCGGCTCTCATGGAAGGCTACGAGTTTCAGACCAAATTTGGCGAAGCCCATTCCAAGGAAATCGAATTTGGAGACTATTCCGGCCAGCCAAAATGGGAGACCCTCATCCAGATTCCCGAGCAGCGAGTGCGGGACGCCCTGCTTCACTTGATCGTCTATCAAGGAGATACGGAGTTTGCATCCGTGGAGCAGCAGCGTCGGCTTGTGGACACGGCTCCAGGCCATTATGATCTTCAGGGGTTGGTCCGTATCATGCGAGAGGAGATGCGCCACGGTTGGCAGATGAGCCACCTGCTGGTCAACTACTTTGGCGAGGATGGCAAGCGTGAAGCGCAGAAACTTTTGGAGCGCCGGGCCTTTGAAGGAAACCGTCTGCTAGGTTCCTTCAACCAGGACGTGAGCAGCTGGGTTGATTTTTATACGTACACGGAGTTCATCGATCGGGATGGCAAATACCAGCTCACCATGCTCAGTCACTCCGGCTTTGCTCCTCTGGCACGCAGCATGCCTCCCATGCTCCAGGAAGAGGCCTTCCACCTGCTTACGGGAAATAGCGGCTTGATGCGCATTCTAAAAGCCGGTAAGGTGCCCGTTGAGATCCTCCAGAAGCACTTCAATAAATGGATTCCAACTGCGTACGATCTTTTCGGTACGGACTCTTCTTCTTCAGCCGAGTGGGCCTACGTTTGGGGTCTGAAAGGAAGGGTTGATGAAGATGATGCCCAGGAGCCTGCAGATCGGCGACGGCTCAATGAGCTAGCCCGTAGGCATTATCTGAGTGATATCACGGCGATTATCGCAGCCTTGAACCAGCTCATCCCAGAGGGGAAGCCCAAGCTCATCGTTCCCGACTCCCGTTTCAACCGCTCGATTGGTGAGTTTGCGGGGAAGCCGTACTCGGTGACTGGAGAGCTTCTGTCCCCGGAGGAGTTTCAGCAGCACCTTGGTCAGGTATTGCCGGGACCGGAGGACAGGAAGATCCTTCAGGAAATTTTCAAAGAAAAAGACTGGATTGTCGGGGTCTAGATTTCTCAATTCTGTGATAAGGAGACGATGGTGAGTGCGACCCGCTACCTTCTGGTCTGTCAAAACGTCGACTGTAAAAATCGAGGCTCCGAACTTCTTCTGACGGAGCTCAAGAAGCGGGCCGCCGAGTCGGGATGCACAGATGTGGAAGTAAAGCCCTACATGTGCTTCGGGGCCTGCCATGAAGGGCCTAACATCGTGCTCTACCCGGAAAAGTCGTGGTACGCGGGAGTGAAGCTGGAGGATCTGGATGAGATCGCGGCCCATCTAACTGGCGGCCCCGACGTTGTCCGTCTTGACAAGATAGACCGTTCGCTGAAGGAGCTTATCTATCAGCTCCTGGACGCCGGTCTCTTTTAGCGAAAGGAGGCGAAGTCTATTGTCTTCCGCCCGAAAAGGAATCCTGGTTCCCAATGGACGAATCGCTGGGAGTGAGACTCTCGATGAATACATGGCGCGGGGCGGATATGAAGCGCTCCGGAGAATCGCCGAAAGTTTAACGCCCCCGGAGGTGGTCCAGGAGATCGTGGCTTCCGGTTTGCAGGGTAGAGGCGGGGCTGGATTCCCCACTGGGAAGAAATGGGAGCTGGCAGTTACAAATCACGCTAGCCCTCGTTACGTGGTTGCCAACGGGGGCGAGGACGAGCCAGGCAGCGTGAAGGACCGTCTCGTGATGGAAAATCACCCCCATTTGGTTCTGGAAGGACTTCTCCTCTCGGCCTTTGCAGTGGGTGCGGAAACTGCCTATCTCTACGTAAACCATACGCTGGACAAGGCGATCAAACGGCTGGAAGATGCCCTACGCGAAGCGAGGGAGAGGAGCTTTGTCGGAACCGCAATCCTCGGTACCTCGGTCAATGTCGAGGTAAACATCTGCAGGGCTCCAACGGAGTATGTGGCCGGTGAGGACACGGCAGCTCTAGAGGTGATCGAAGGGAAAAAGCCCTTGCCCCGACAGAAGCCACCTTATCCCACTACGGCCGGACTCTTTGGACAACCCACCGTCGTCAACAATGTGGAGACGGTGGCGAACATTCCCGCCATTATCCGGAACGGAGCCCAGTGGTACCGACAATACGGTACAAAGGAAAGCCCGGGGACGATGCTTTTCTCCCTTGGGGAGGAAGTGGTTCAGCCCGGGGTTTACGAGCTCCCGTTGGGAACGCCTCTGCGGTTTCTTATTTATGAATGCGGCGGTGGACCGCGCTGGAACAGTGAGCTGAAAGCGATTTTACCGGGTGGGCCTTCCAGTGCATTTCTTCTTCCTAACCAACTGGAGACTCCTCTCGATCATCAATCGATGAGGGCGGCTGGATCCGCACTCGGGTGTGGAGTCGTGCGCCTCATTCCACAAGGGGTCTGTATGGTGGAGGAGGTTCTCCGGATCGCTGAATTTTTTTCCCGGGAGTCTTGCGATCAGTGCCCTGCCTGCCGTATGGAGACCAATACCCTCGTGGCCCTGTTGCAGAGGGTCCAAAAAGGCCAGGGAGACAAGGTTTTGCTCGATCAATTTTCCAAGGTCCTGGAATTCAATCGCGGTAAGGGCTTCTGTGCGCTGATCAATATGCCCGGTCCTCCGATTCTCAGTGCGATTCGCTTGTTTCGCACTGATTTTGACAGTCACTTAACTACGGGGACTTGCCCCCGGTGAATTGAAGCCTGCTTTGCCGGCTGCCGTATCTTTCTTGCCTTGAGGGGGGCTATGGAAAACTCTTTGTTCTCAGTCTGATCAGCGTTTTCCTCATGATGTTTTTTGCTCCTGCAGGAATCCGCTAGGGATGTGCCGATGGTTTTCCCTTCTAGGGTCAAAATTGGGGGCTTCAGCCCCTAGGATGAGGAGATTACGAGATGGCAAAAATGATCGTCGGGGGAGAACTCGTTGAAGCCGAGAATCACGAGGTCATGGAAGTTCGCAACCCGGCCACTGGAGAACTTGTGGATACGGCGCCTCGGGGGACGGTTGGTGATGTGCGCCGGGCTGTAGAAGCGGCTGAGGAGGGATTTCGGATCTGGTCTCAGATTCCCCTAGCCCGGCGAGGAGAGATCTTGTACGAGGGGGCCAGCCAGATTCTCGCGCGCGAAACGGAACTGGCCAGGACACTAACCTTGGAACAGGGGAAACCGTTGCGTGAGTCGGTCCTGGAGATCCGGCGGTTCGTCCATACGCTTGAGCATTACGCGGGATTGGCGAAAAACTTCCGGGGAGGCTATGTTCCCCAGTTGGACAAAAACCGGTACGGCATGATCCTGAAGCTCCCTTTGGGGATTTGTGGCGCAATTGTTCCCTGGAATTTTCCGGTTTCCCTCATGGGGAACAAAATCGCTCCCGCTCTCTTGGCCGGCAACTCCGTCATCGTGAAACCGGCCAGCACTACACCACTGACTTCGATCCGCTGCGTGCAGATCTTCAATGAGGCGGGGCTCCCCCCGGGAACTCTCAACATCGTCACGGGCCCGGGTGGAGTGGTTGGTGAAGAGATGCTGTGCAATCCCAAGATTCGAAAAATCAGTTTTACAGGAGAGACCCGTACCGGAAAGCACGTGATGGAAATGGCTGCCCGAGATATCAAGAGAGTTACCCTGGAGCTGGGGGGCAGCGACCCCATGATTGTCTGCGATGATGCGGACTTGGAAGCAGCGGTGAGCGCGGCGGCAGTCGGGAGGTTCTTCAATTGTGGACAGGCTTGTTTGGCGATTAAGCGCCTCTACCTTTTTGATTCAATCGCCGATGGCTTTATCGAGCGGCTCGTCAACAAGGCTCGAAAGCTCAAAGTGGGCAACGGTATTGAGGACGGGACGCTGATCGGTCCCCTCCACACTGCCGCACAGCGCCAGGAAATCGAGGAAATGATTCAGGACGCCCTGGGCCGAGGGGCGCAGCTCCTAGTGGGCGGCAGACGCCCGGAAGGGGCCGCATATGATAAAGGGTACTTCTATCTGCCCACATTGCTTGGCAACGTGGATCGAAACGCTCGCATCGTCCGGGAGGAATGCTTCGGCCCTGCGCTTCCCATTTTTCGTGTGAAAGATCTGGAGGAAGCCATTGCAATGGCGAATGATTCGATCTATGGCCTGGGATCCTCCGTCTGGACCCGGAATTTGGACAAGGCTATGAAGGCCGCGGAGCGGCTGGAGGCGGGTTACACATGGATCAATTCGCCTCAAATCATCTATGACGAGCTTCCTTTCGGAGGAGTAAAGCAGAGCGGCCTGGGGAAAGAGCACGGTTCTGAAGCACTGGATTTCTATACGGAAACTAAGTCAGTTGTAGTGACTACAGGGTGACTTAGTTCCAACAGGACGTCTGTTTTTGAGAGCTCGTGGTTTATGAGGATTGAGGCGATCCGTAGGAGCAGAAGTTAACGGGCAAGAGGATTGGTTTCTTCCATGGGAGCGGGGATGTTTTTTCTTTCCGGTGTGAAAAAAAGTTGACAGGCTGGTTTTTTTGCCCTAATTTATCTATCAAACGATTGATAGGTAGGTAGCCTTTGGCATTATCTTGGGCAACAGAAGAACAGGCTTCTCGCAGCGAGCAAATCCGCCAGATGACCATTCACCTTTTTCACGAAAAGGGATATCCGGCGACTTCGATCCGCGCCATCGCCAAGAACTTGGACATCAAATCGAGCAGCCTGTACTACCATTTCCAGAGCAAACAAGATCTGCTTTTCGACGTGCTTGATCGGATCATGGACGAGCTGATTCAGGGTCTCCAGAAAAGTGTGGCCCATGGGCAGACCCCCGAGGAAAAATTGGTTGCGGCCATCCGTTTCCATATCTCTTTTCACACAGATCATCAGGCGGAGGCATTTATCAGTCACAGTGAACTGCGTTTCCTGAGTGCCGAGAATTTCCGCCGCATCGCCGAGAAGCGAAAGCGCTACGAGGAAATCTTCCAGCAAGTGCTTCGGGAGGGCGTCGAGGCGGGAGTATTCAATGTGCCTGACGTGAAGGTTGCCAGTTATGCAATTCTCCTCATGTGCACCGGCGTTTCCTCCTGGTTCGCCGAAAAGGGTAGGCTCGGGGGCGAGGAGGTGGCCCGGATCCATGAGGATCTCATCCTGCGTGGGATTCTAAAGACATCGAAAGGGGGGAATCGGTAAAGTGTTTTACGGATTCAGGTCGCAGCAATCCGTCTGGTGGGCACTTCCGTCACTCGTGTTGGGGTGAATGAGAGTGATAACGAGACGGGGTTATGTTTAACAGCACAATTGCAGAGGGGATTTGCGAATGTTCAACGACAAAATCGAGGTAAAGGATTTCAAGAAAATGGATAAGGAGTACCAGGATCTCCTTACCCGGGTGTTGACGATACAGGCCGATTGTGAAATTGGCGGTCCGCACCTGTATGTGAACAGCTGGCTCCTGAAAGCTCCCAGCGCCGACGACATGTGGCGAATCGCCCGGATCACTTCGGAGGAGATCGATCACTACCGCAAGATAGCCCGGGTTCTTTTGGAACTCGGCGTAGACGTAAGGCACCTGCTGTACAACGAAAAGAAAGATCGGGAAGTGGATGCCTTCAAGCAAGCCATGCCCACCTGGGGTGACGTGGCGGTGTTCGGCTTCCTCATTGACCGAGTCGGAGAGTACCAGCTCTACGAATTTATCGATTGCAGCTACCTGCCGCTGGCTCGTGTACTGCCCCCTTACGATACGACGATCATGGATGAAGAGAAGGGGCATGTCAATTACGGGATGCTGAAGGTGGCCGAGTTGTGCAAGACCGAAGAGGGGAAAAAACAGGCCCAGGATGCTCTTGATCGCTGGTACCCCATTGGCCTCGACATGTTTGGAAAGTCCGAGTCACGGCGCAGTGAGAAATACATTAACTGGGGTCTCAAGCGGCGTACAAACGGCGAAGCCCGCAAACAATACATTGCCGAGGTGAATTCCCTGATCGAAAAATTGGGGCTGAAGATTCCTGATGAGGAAAAAGGGCGAAAGTTCTTCTAAATCATAAAGGAAAGCGATAAGCGATCAATGGTCAGCGCATCCTACTTCAATTGGAGCGCTGAGGGTTGAAAGCTAACCTTTGATGCAGGCTTGCATGCGGGGCTTCCTTCCCGCTGAAACGGGAGGGAAGCCCTTTTCGTTTTTGGGCTGTGAGGTACCTGATCGCCGGGAACTGGGCGTAAGTCAGCCAGTGAGTTCATAGCTGGAAAATCTTCCAGCGCTTGCAAGATGCGGTGGTCTAAAAAATAGGCTTGACACGCTTACCGAAAGTGTAGCACATTGTGAGAATTCTATTATCACACTGCGATAACAAATGAAATCACTTCATCGCGCCATTGATTTACTAATAAGCTTTCAGACTCACGCGCTCCTCAGCGTGGAGGAATTGGCCGGAATCACAAAATGGCCGAAGAGTAGTGTCTATCGTTTCGTCCGTATTCTCCGAGAGAGAGGTTTATTGTCGTTGGATCCTCAGACCAAAAAATACCGTCTTGGCCCAGTCCTTTATCAGCTTGGGAGGGCTGGAGGCCCTGATCTCTGTCAGATGGCCCAGCAGGCCCTTGAGAGGTTGACGGAGGAATCCGGGGAGTCAAGTTTTCTGAGTGTGCGCAGCGGCTGGGAGGCACGCTATGCGGCCTGTGTCGAGAGCCCGGAAAGGATTCGCTTCACTGCACCGCTAGGAAAGGCGTTCCCGCTCTATGCTGGGGCATCTGCCAAGGTAATCCTGGCTTTTATGGAGGAAGAAGAGCAAAGGATGTATCTTAGCTCGGTCCGTTTAATAGGCCTGTGTACAGAGACCATTCAGGATAAAAGAAGTCTGGAGCAGTCTCTTTTGCTTATCCGCAAACGGGGTTATGACTTCACCCAGGAGGAGCTTTACCGCGGAGCCTGGGGATTAGCCGCTCCTATCCGTGATGAGGCGGGGGTGGCGATTGCCTCCCTAGCAATCACGGGCGTCACGTTGCGTTTGGAAAAAAAGAGATTACCCGAATTTATTTCAATGATACGGGAGGCTGCTCAGGAAATTTCCGAAAAGCTAAGAAAGGCCAGCGCGGTTAACTTGCCAAGAAATCAGCGCGTAGGCTCTTAGGATAAGGAGGTGATTATAGATCCGAAATCAAGACTGTGAATTGGGGGTTGCCGGATGTATCCTTCTCAGGACAAAGTCCAGTCTAGAGGTGAACTCTGTACGAGGCGACGCGTACAACGTCTGGGAATAGCAAGTAAACTTCAAGGGAGATGCTTCCGCTTGACAGAGCCCTGGGCTCTATGGTACTGGAAGCGGAGTTTCCATGTATAAAGTTTGGTACAGTTGTCCGTTGACAGAGAGTACTGATGCGGGCTTCTCGGAGGACTGGAACTCGGGGGAAGAAGCCTGATGATTCTTGTTTAGAAATGGAGGTTTACGAAATGGAAGGATACGAGAGCCGTGAGGCCCGCCAGGCAGCGATGGAAATCAAACCCGAGTC
Organism: bacterium; assembly: GCA_035288405.1. GTDB lineage: Bacteria > JACPSX01 > JACPSX01 > JACPSX01 > JACPSX01 > JACPSX01. The sequence goes on from DATEAK010000138.1 coordinate 10,755, forward strand.
CCGTGGGGGCTTTCATGATCTGAGAGATTTCATTTCCCAAGTCGAGAGCATGGGCGACCTCCAGGTAGTGAATGGGGCCGATTGGGACCAAGAAATTGGCGCTCTGACGGAGGTAGTGGCTGAGCACAAGGAACATCCCGTCCTCCTCTTCGACAACATCAAAGGGTATCCGCCTGGATACCGGGTGCTCACGAATCCTCTGACCACGGTCCGGCGGGTCTGCCTGGCGCTAGGCCTACCGTTGGACACGAAGCCTTTGGATATTTTGAAGGTCTGGAAAGACAAAAGCGCCAACTTCCAACCTGTGCCGCCGATTATGGTGAAAGATGCGCCCGTCAAGGAAAACGTTGTGACTGGGAAAGACGTAGACCTATTCAAGTTTCCCGTCCCGAAATGGCATGACCAAGATCCCAGCCGCTACATGGGAACCGCCGATTGTGTTTTGATGCGGGATCCGGATGCCGGCTGGGTGAACCTGGCGACGTACCGAATGGCCCTTCATGATAAGGATACCCTCGGTCTCTACATCAGCCCGGGCAAGCACGGCTACCTCTTCTTGCAGCGGTACCATGAGAGAGGAGAAAGCGCCCCCATCGCCGTGTCTTTCGGGCACGATCCGCTGCTGTTTCTGACCTGCGCGACTTTTTTCCCTTATCAGAATTCGGAGTACGAATATGCCGGGTGGCTGCGAGGGAAGCCGTATGAGGTCACCCGTGGGGTTACTACGGACCTGCCGATTCCCGCTACTGCGGAAATCGTTATTGAAGGGGAGGTTCCCCCGAGATCCGTAGAGACCAGGACAGAGGGCCCCTTCGGAGAATTTACGGGCTACTATTCCGTTGGACCTCATCCGCAAATGGTGGTCAAAGTAAAGTCCATTATGTTCCGAAACAATCCGATCCTGCTGGGAGCTCCGCCTTTCCGCTTCCCCATCCACTGGTTCTCAGCAATCCCGTTTAACGCGGCGGAAACCTGGGATGCCTTGGATAAGGCCGGTGTTCCCGATGTGAAGGGAGTGTGGCAGTTTGGCAGCTGGTTCCCATTCCTGACGGTCGTCGCCATTCGTCAACGCTATGCGGGGCATGCGAAACAGGCCGCACTGGTGGCCATGGGGGCCAAGGGGAGCGCTTACTGCGGACGGCTCATGGTTGTTGTTGATGATGATATCGACATCACGAGTCTTGAAGATGTGGTATGGGCCATCACGACCCGCTGTGAGCCTGCCAATTCCATCGATTTAATTCGGGAATGCTGGAGTTCCCCCATTGATCCTATCATTTCTCCCGAGATGAGGTTTGGGTTGCCTCATGGTGCCCAGCATGCTTCCCGCTTGATCATTAATGCCTGCCGCCCCTATACCTGGCTCAAAGATTTCCCAAAGGTCAATGCGGCAAGCCCGGAGTTGAAAGAGAAGATGAGGACGAAGTACGCCGACCTGATGGCTTTACTGAAAGGGTAGCCCTGAGAGGGCAGTTGGGAGACGATCATGAAACTATCCAGAGGAAATCAAGGGTTGAGATGGCTGGCGGGCTTGGCGTCGGTCCTGGTAGTGCTCAGTACCCAACTGCCCGCGCAGGCACAAAAGCTCACCAAGATCGACACGGGTTATTTGCCGGTGATTTCATTTGCCCCCATCTTCATTGCCATGGACAAGGGGTACTATGCCGAGGAAGGAATTGAAGTAAACCTTCTCAGCTTCCCCTCGGGAGGAAAGATGATTTCCGCCCTGGCGACGGGGGACCTTTCTGTTGCCGGAGGCTCCACCAGTGCAGCTCTCTATAATGCAATTGCAGAGGGCTTGGACATCAAGATCGTGGCCGACAAGGGACAGAATCGACCGGGCTACCATTTCGGCAGCGTGACTCTGATTCGCAAGGATCTCTACGATTCCGGCGCGGTCCGCGGCATTAAAGATTTTAAAGGCAGGAAAGTCGCCATTCATGCCGAGGCCATTAACCTCCACTACTATCTGGCGGCAATGCTGGAACACGCCGGTCTCAGTTTGAACGACGTCCAGGTGCAGTACCTGGGCCCGCCCCAAATCGTCTCGGCGCTTGCCAGCAAGGCGATCGATGCAGCGGTCACCGCCGAGCCCACGGGAGCCCAGGCTGAGGCCAGGAAGGTCGCAGTGAAGAAAAGTTTCAGTGAGGACGTTCCCTCGTTGCGAAACACCCAGGTGGCGGTCATCATGTACTCGGGTAAGTTTATGCAGGAGAACAAGAAATTGGCGGAAGGGTGGATGAGAGCGTATGTCAAAGGGATTAAGTACAACAACCGCTACGGTGTGAAATCCAAGGAAGTGACCCCGATTGTGGCCAAATACACGAAAGTTGCCGACACGGTAATTCAGGACAGCATCCCCTTTTATCTGGATAACGACGGCAAGTTGCTTGTGGACGACCTCGACAGGCAGCAGGATTGGTTCTTTAAGATGGGTTTCGTGAAAAAGAAAGTTCCCATGAGCCAGACGGTGGATGAAAGCTTCCTGGGGATTAAATAACCAGTAGGCGGAGTTTGACCAGTGTTCCTGGAAATCAGCGGGGTCTCAAAAGTCTGGAAAGTCGACCGCACCCGAGAAGAAATTTTCGCGTTAGAAGACATCAACCTGAACATCGAGCGCGGTCGCTTCATCGTCTTGCTGGGGCCGAGTGGCTGCGGCAAGTCCACTCTCCTGCAGATTATCGCCGGTCTTGAGAAACCCTCCCGGGGGGAAGTCCGCTTCGGGATTCCGCAAAACGGCGGCAACCGCAAACCCACTTGTATGGTGTTCCAGGAGTACGCCCTGTTCCCCTGGAGAACCGTATTTGAAAATGTGGTGTTTGGGCCAGAATTGCGCGGTGTGCCTCGATCCGAGCGCAACGGCGAAGCCATGAAGTACATTGAACTGGTGAACTTGCGGGGCTTTGAAAAACGCTACCCCCACGAGCTGTCGGGAGGAATGAAGCAGAGAGTAGCCATTGCCCGGGCGCTGGCGAATGATCCGGAGATCATCCTCTTTGACGAGCCCCTGGCTGCACTTGATGCCCAGACCCGCACCGTACTGCAGGGAGAGCTGGTTCGCATCTGGCAAGAGACGAAGAAGACGTTCATTTATGTGACGCACAGCTTGGAAGAGTCCGTCCTTCTTGCCGACGATATCGTGGTCATGACCGCCCGTCCGGGCAAAATCAAGGACGTGGTTACTCTGAAGATCCTTCGGCCTCGTAACACGGTGGGAGCGGAGGAAGTGAAGGTCCTGGCTCTCTTGCAGGGCCAGATCAAGGAAGAGGTTGAAAAATCCCTGTTGATGAATCAACTGGAGACGGTCTGATGGGGCAATCAGGCCCGCCGCCGATTTCCCTGAAGGAACGTCTGAAACGGATGAGGCTCCTGAGAATCGTCTCCCCGATTGTTTTCCTGATCGTCTGGGAGCTCGTCGTTCGCACCGGCAAGATCAACCAATTGTTCCTCCCGTCGCCTGTAGGGGTCATCCAGTCCACTGTGGATATGGTGATGGACGGCTCCCTCATCCGCGCGGTTTTCGCAAGTCTGAAGCGCGTGACCCAGGGATTCGTGTACGGATCGGCCATCGGTATCCTGATCGGGCTGCTGGTTGGCTGGTCACGGACCATTGAGGATCTTGTGGATCCTATCGTGTCCGCTGTCTATCCGATTCCCAAATCGGCACTTTTCCCTTTGTTTCTTCTCTGGTTTGGACTTGGCGATGCTTCCAAAGTTGTTACAATCATGGTGGGCGTCTTATTTCTCGTCCTCATCAGCACTGTGACTGGGGTGAAAACGATCAACCCCATCCTCCTCAAAGCCGCCAAAGATTTTGGAGCTTCCACTTTTCAGACATTCACGAAGGTAATCGTCCCCGGAGCCCTGCCGAACATCTTCACCGGGCTGCGCCTGGGAGCCGGGACGGCGCTGATTTTGGTCTTCATTACTGAAATCGAGGCCACGCGGGAAGGACTTGGATACCTGCTTTGGGAATCGTATCAGTTGATGCAGGTAAAGCAGGTTTTTGCGGGAATTGTGGTCTTCGGCTTGCTGGGGATCTTCAGTTCGGCTCTTCTCAAGTGGATCGAGAAGGTCGTGTGTCCATGGAGTCAGTACTGATCCGTGGAATCCGGGCCGCAGTCAATAAGGAGGAGCGATGTTGGAACCTAAGGCGGAACTCGGAGCGGCTGGACGCGAGGGTGACGGTGCGGGTTCGACGGACCTCAAGCGCACATTAGCCACGGCCTGCCGCATCTTGTCCATGGAAGGCTACCAGGACATGACCCTGGGGCACATGTCCGCGCGGGAACCTGGCAGTTCGACTTTTTGGATGAAGCCATCAGGTTTCGGTCTGAACGAAATATCCCCCGAGATGCTCATTCGTGTTGACCTGGATGGGAAGAAACTTGAAGGGGAAGGGCGCCGCCACATCGAAGTGTTTATTCACAGCGAAATTTACCGGCGCCGGCCCGATGTCAATGCCGTGCTCCACGGCCATCCTGTGTACGCCACCCTCTTTGGCAGTTCGGATTTTTCGTTGAGGCCCTTGATGCATGAGGGGGCCTATTTTGCCCCCCATGTTCCGCGTTTTGATCTCACCTCCGATCTCATCATGAACCCGGAGCAGGGACGGGCCGTAGCCGAGGCCCTGGGATCCTACGCGGCTCTGTTCATGCGGAATCATGGAGTCGTCGTTGTGGGTGAGAGCGCAGAAGAGGCCTGCCTGGCCGCGATCTTTCTTGAGAAGGCCGCCCAGACTCAGCTGGTGGCCATATCAGCAGGACCCTGCTCCTGGGCAACTCCGGAAGACACGCGGGCGAAGCAAGAACACATCTACCGCAATCTACAGCTCATGAAAGATTTCTGGGGCTACTTCTGTCGCAAGCTCAGTCGGCTGAATCCAAAGATCTAGGAGGGTGCTGGAAAAATCACACTCCGTGCAACGGCCAACACCGTTGCGCTTCCCAAAGCACAAGCGACCCGCGCGAGGGCTTGAGGCGGATTCCGGCCTTGTGGGAGGCCGGCGTTTTTCATTGGCATGCTAATGAGAGGGGAGCAGGAGGTCAGCCTTGAGCAATCCTGAGATTAGTGTTCCAGATCAGTTTAATATGGTGAAGGTGTTGATTGATGACCACCTGGAAGAAGGGAGGGCTTCCCAACCGGCGGTGTACTGGCAAGGCAAGACTTTGACCTACCTAAATTTGGCCGAGATGGTGAACCGATGCGGAAACGCTTTGCGCAAGCTCGGGCTCCAAGCGGAACAACGGGCTCTCATCATTCTCAATGATTCTCCAAACTTCTTAGCCACTTTCCTGGGAGCCATGAAAATTGGGGCGGTGCCCGTTCCCACAAATCCCCTGGCCACGCCTTCCGATTACGAATACTTCCTCAACGACAGCCGGGCAAAAGTGGTAGTGCTGGAAGAAGAATTTCTGGAGAAGATTGAAGCTGTGCTCTCCAACTTGAAATTTTTGCAGCACGTGGTTGTGGTGGGAAACAATCCGCGAGGCCATGAGTCCTTTTCCAAACTCCTGGAGAGCTGCACCGCCGAGCTCGAATGCTTTCCGACGCACCGGGACGATGCTTCCTATTGGCTTTACAGCTCGGGGACCACGGGCCAGCCCAAGGGGGTCGTTCATTATCATGGTGACATGATGTATTGCGTAAACCACTACTCCCGACATGTGATCGACCTGAAGCAAACCGATCGGCTGTTTTCCGCCTCCAAACTTTTTTTTTCCTACGGGCTCGTCAACTCCCTCTACCTTCCTCTGTTGGGAGGGGCATCGGTGGTTCTCTACCCGGGACGCCCGGAACCCGAAAGCCTTCTGCAGGTCATCGGGGAGTCTCACCCGACGATCTTCTTCTCGGTTCCCACTTCCTACGCGGCCATTCTCAGGGAAATGGAAGAGAAGCAGAAGCCGGCCGATCTTTCCTCCGTGCGTCACTGTGTGTCTGCCGGAGAGGCTCTTCCGCCGGCCATATTGGAGCGTTGGAAAAACCGATTTGGCTTGGAGATTCTCGACGGGGTGGGGTCTACCGAGGGAGGCTATATCTTCATTTCGAACCGCCCAGGGTCCGTGCGGCTCGGCAGCAGCGGAAAGCTCATCCCTGGATACGAGGCGAGGCTCGTCGATGAATCCGGAGTGGAGGTGAAGGCCGGGGAGGTGGGCGATCTCCTGCTTCGATCCCCGAGTACGGCGGCTTACTATTGGCACAAAAAGAATAAGAGCACGGAGACCTTTCTGGGGGAGTGGCTTCGAACAGGGGACAAATATTACCGGGAGGAAGATGGGTATCATTACTTTGCAGGTCGTAGCGACGACCTGTTCAAGGTGAGTGGAATTTGGGTTTCGCCGATCGAAATCGAGAAAACCCTCCTGGAGCATGACGCCGTGGCGGAATGTGCGGTCATTTCCAAGGCCGATGAGAACAGTTTGGAAAAGCCGAGGGCGTTCGTTGTTCTGAAGTCGGGCTACCAGCCCGGCCCCGTGCTTGTCCAGGAGCTGCAGGCGTTTGTGAAGCAGAGGCTTGCGCCCTACAAATACCCGCGCTGGATCGAGTTCGTCCCGGAACTTCCGCGGACCACCACCGGGAAAGTGCAGCGCTTCAAGCTGAGGGGCGGCAGTAATGTGAATTGATGCGTCCTCGCGGAAGTTATGGAGTCTTTTGCAAGAGCATGAGGGGGAAATCATGAACTTTCTTGCCCAAGATTTATCTCATTTCGCCTTTCGATCGGAAATACAGCTTCAGAACCTATGGAAGCGTAGAGTCCCATCCAGCAACCCGCTGCGGATCTCCCAACAGAGAGCCGTTTGCTTTGGCACCGGGAGAATCGTCCAGTGAAAGCCGTTCGGGTTTATGAGCACGGGGACGTCGACAAGCTCATCCATGAAGAGATCGAGATCCCCCGCGTAGGACCCAACGAAGTATTGATCCAAGTCAAAGCCTGTGCTCTCAATCATATCGACCTCTGGGTGCGCGAGGGGCTTCCGACGATGAAGTTCCCCTTGCCTTTAATCCTGGGAGCGGATATTGCCGGGATCGTGGCCGAGGTGGGGGAGGTTGTCCACCATCTAAACATCGGGGACGCGGTGGTGGTTTCTCCCGGAGTGGGTTGCGGGCACTGCCAGATGTGTCTCTGGGGCCAGGATCATCTGTGCCGGGAGTACCGTGTGATCGGGGAGATCCGTGACGGCGGATATGCCGAGTACACGGCGGTGCCGGGGAACAACGTTGTTCCCATGCCCACGAACCTTTCCTTTGAAGAGGCGGCCGGTATCCCCCTGGTTTTCATCACCGCATGGAACATGCTGATCAACAAGGCCAAGGTGAAAGCGGGAGAAGACGTGCTGATCCTCGCAGCCGGCAGCGGAGTGGGGAGCGCGGGGGTGCAGATCGCAAAGTTCGCGGGTGCTAGAGTGATTGCTACGGCCGGCAGCGATGAAAAACTTGCCCGTGCCCGTGAGCTGGGCGCTGATGAGGTGATTAATTACAGCCGGGTCGATTTTCTCCAGGAGGT
>DATEAK010000139.1:0-12598 GCA_035288405.1 bacterium
CCTTCTCGCGACTCAACGGCAATAACCATCCCCGGCTCGAACGTCTGCGGGTGGTCCAGGGAGAAGACACGGCTGATGACCGGCTCTTCATAGGTGAAGCCAACGCCGTGCCCGACCTCGGCCACCAGCAATCTCTGCTCCGCTTCGTAGCCCCAGGTGCTGGCAGGCAGGAAATGCTTAGCCGCCTGCGCCGTGGTGGCACCGGGCTTGATTTCCGAGATCACCGAATAGACGCGGTCTCGGCATTTCTTGTACCAGTCCTTCTCTCTTGCGTTCGGCTTTCTCCCGCAGATGAAGCTTCGGTAAATGCACACCCGGTAGCCCGCGAAGGTGGTGGAGCACGTATTCATGTAGAGGAGGTCTCCCACTTCGATGATCCGGTCCGAATTGCCGGAATGGTAGACCTCGAAGGTGTTGGGTCCCGAACGGACTCCGCCGGAGGCCATTTCCGCCCCCGCCCTCCATATGGCGGCCAGCGCCTCGGCTCCCACATCCCGCTCGCGCATGCCCGGTCTCAGAGTTTCCCAGAGGCTGGCATAACCCGTCTCGGCGATAGAAATCGCCAAGCGCATGCATTTCACCTCATCGGGAGTTTTTGTGCGCCGGGCCTCCGACAGGGCCGGCATCACGCCGACGGTCTCGATGCCGAGTTCCGCCAGCGCTTGCTTGCCCGCTTCATCTATACTGTCGACCCCGATCTTCTCCTTGTGAACACCCTTCTCCTTCAAGTCCCGGTAAATCGCCTCGGCAAACCTCTTGGCCTCAACCTTGGTGGCCTCCGATCCCCCGATCCCGTTCAACCAGCAGTAGGCGAATCGCCAGTTCTCCGGCGGGATCCAGGTGCAGTGGACCCGGTTGTGCTCCAGCATGTCGCCGAGCTCGTACATGATCGGACCATGCTCTGCAAAGCCCAATGCGTAGCGGAGCTGGTTGGCGAAAAACGGTCCTTTCACGCTGGTCACATAGCGAATGTTGTCCGTGCGGGTCAGAAGACACGCGGCAATCCCTCTTTTCTTCATGGCCGCCTGCGCCTTTGCCAGCCTCTCCTGCCTCATGCGGGGATAATCAATGCGCTCTTGCCAGTCCACAGCACCGATTCCGTACGCCAATTTCATATGAAACCGCCTCCTATTCTTTGGATCTCAGTCTTACCGTCGGTTCCGAAGCTTGCGGGCCGCCTCCGTCCGCATTTGCTGCATGGCCCGGGTCTCCTGGCTGGAGTAGCGTTCCTCCTGCCATGGCTCGCCACGCATGTGATAGCCGTTGACCTCCCAGAACCCCGGAGCGTTCACGTCCATAAACTCGAAACCCCGTGCCCACTTGGCGCTTTTCCAGAAGTAGAGCCGGGGGATCACCAGGCGGCAAGGCCCGCCGTGTTCGGGCTCTAAGTCCTTCCCGTTGTGCTTGAGCGCCAGGAGCACATCGTCCTGGACCAGCTCTTCCAGAGTCACATTCGTTGTGTAGTCCGGGTCCGCGTGAACCATGACCGCCTTTACCTCCGGTTTGAGGCGCACGCGGCTCATGATCTCCCGGATATGGATTCCCTCCCAGCGGGTGTCGAACATGCTCCAGGTCGTCACACAGTGAATGTCGGAGACCACCTCCGCATGGGGCAGCGCCAGAAACTCCTCCCAACTCCACACCACTTCTTCTTCCACAAGGCCGAAGCAGCGGAACCTCCACGTTTTCGGATCAAAGCACGGAGTCGCCCCGTAGGTCAGAACCGGCCACTTGACCGTCAGTGTCTGCCCCGGAGGAAGCCGCTTCTTCAAGTCCGGATCCATCTCCTTCTCAAAGAATCCCCACTTCATTTCAATCTCCGCTGTCCTTCGCCAGCGATTCCAGATATTCGAAGGCATGAGGGGCACGATTTCTCATGTTCTGTGCGAAGATCTGACAGAAGTTTACGGGCAAGGATTCCGGCTCGCCGATCATGGAAGCGATGAGCTGCATCTGGGCCGCTCGTTCCAGGTACACGGCGTTGAAGACCGCCTCCTCCACGCTCCCGCCCACGACCACGACGCCGTGATTCTTCAACAACAGCGCGTTTCGATCCCCCAGAGTGTCGGCCACCTCCCGCCCGTCCTCCGCTGAAACGATCAGATCCGCCTTGTGGAGGATGGGAGTGCCGTTGCCGAAAGCGGCGGCCGTGATGTGCACCGGCAGGATCTCCTTGCCCGCCACACTGAAGGCGGTGGCGAAAAGCTGGTGCGTGTGGATCACGCTGTGCACGTCGGGCCGAGCCTCGAGCACCGCGGCATGGATGATCGTCTCCCGAGGCGGTAGAGCCGCTTCGTGGATCGCCTTGTTGATGCCGGCAATCTTGCGGGCGTTGTCCGCAATTTGCGCTTTGTACTCATCGATGTTGACTCGCAGGATATCCCCGGCCGTAATTTCCCTCAGCGAGATCAGGACCGGCTTGATCAACAAATCCCGGGTCCCGGGGATGCGGGCGCTCAGGTGGCCATGATAATCCGCCAGCCCCGTCTGAAAGAGAATTCTTGTTCCCCGGGCTACCTTATCTTTTAGAACCTCGACCTCATGCTCCGTTGCCATTCATCCTCCTACTGCGAGCTCAATCAAAAGAACCCTCTCTCTACCTCTCCCCCTAGAAGGGGGAGAGGATGGAGGTGAGGAGGTGTGCAGCATCACTTGATCCCGGCAAAGACCTGAGCAATGAATCCACTCTCCTCCAGTTCCTTGAGCAAGCTGTTGTCGTAAAATTGCTCCGGCTTGGCCTCTTTGGCTTTGGGGATGTTCCGCGCGATCAGATCATCCAGAACCACCTGCACTCCTTCCCGGCTCGTGTAGGGAATCCGGGGAAAGTAACGGGCCTGGTAATTATACGTTTCCTCCAGGATCTCGGGGTCCGTGGTGCGGGTGTACTTGGCGATGACTTTCTTGGCGTATTCTTTATCCTTGAAGTAGACGGCCGTGCCGGCAATGATCCCTTTCAGGAAATTCTTGGTCTCTTCCCGATTGGCCTTGAGGAATGCTCCTCGCACAGCGGCTCCGGCATGGGGGTAAGCGAATCCCAGGCTACCGAGGTCCACGAGTTCTATGAAACCCGCTTTCTTCAGTTTGAGGGAAGTCGGCATGGAAGTGACTCCGCCTGCGACCGCCCCGTTCACCATTCCCGCCAGCACCTCGGGCATACCTCCCAATTGGAGAATATTCACATCCTTACCGGGAACCAGATTGAAGCGCTTCAGTATGTAGCGGGCGGACAGATCCGTGGAAGAGCCGAAACGCGAGATGCCGACGGCCAGCCCTTTGAGATCCTGGACCGCTTTAATGTCCTTGCGCACGAAGAGAGACATGGTTACCGTAGCCACCGGGGTGGCGATCAAGATGTCGTTGGAGCCCGCCAGATCCGCCGGCACCAAGCTTGATCCCGCCACCAGCCCGAAGGGGACGTCCCCGGAAGCCATGGCTTGACTCACCATGCTTCCACCCCCGAGGTAGATCAGCTCCACGTTCTTGAGACCATACTTGTCAAAGAGGCCGGCCTCCTTGGCGATGAAGGTCTGGGCAAAGTTGGCGGCGATGGAAGCATAGGCGACGCGGATGTGTCCACCGGCCCCTTGGGCCATGACAGCCGAACTCCCGGCCGTGATCCCAAAAGCCAAAAGCGCGGCAACGATCAGCAAAACTCTTAGACGTCTCATAACGTACCCCTTCCCCCCACATGTTAGAGACTTGCCAAACCGCTCAAAGGCACAAGATTCCTCCTCACTGCAGGTTTTTTATGAATCCGCTTTCCACCAATTCATTGACGTACGTCGGGTTGATGAACTCGCGGGGATCCGCTTCCCTGGCCTTGGGATTTTTGGCGGCTTCCTGATCGAGGACGGCCTTGACCTCGTCGACACCCGGAATCGGAGGAAACTGGAAGTAGCGCTTGGCATACACATCGTAGGTATCCGTCAGAACCTCGGGGTCATCCATCCGGGTGTACTTCTTCAGCACTCTGAGACTGTAGTCTTTTTGTGTCTTCACCCGGTGAATGCTGTCGACGACGGCCCGCAGGAAACGGCGGATAACTTCCTCGTGGGAGCGCATGTACGATTCTCGGGCGATGTAGTTGGTAGACGGGTAGCGGTATTTCAGCTTGGAAAGATCCGCCAGCTCCACAAAGCCGAGCTTCTTGGCCACGCTGAGATCCGGCGCCGTCAAGGCGGTCCCCTGGATTGCTCCTTGCCGCAAGGCCGCCAGAGATTCCGGAACGCCGCCCATCTGAATGATCTTCACATCCCGGTTCGGATCCATTCCCCAGGCTTGCAGCTGGCTGCGGGTCCCGAAGTCGGTCAACGACCCGTAACGGGTCACTCCCAGAATTTTCCCTTGCAGGTCTTTAGGCTCGTGTATGCCCGGATGGACCATCAAGCTCACGCTGATCACGTTCACCAGGGTCGCGAAGATCATCGTGTCCGAGCCGGACAGGCGCGCCAGAATGCTGCCCGTTCCGGCACTCTGGGTGATGGGGGTATCTCCGGAAATCACGGCCGTGACCGCTTTGGTGGCACCGCCGAGATAGATCAGCTCCACATCGAGACCGTACTTCTCGAAAAGTCCGGAGTCTTTTCCCAACCAGAGGGGAAGGGTCGTACCGCTAATCACCGAGTAGCCCATCTTGAGCTTGGACGCCTGCTGTGCTTCTCCCGGCCCCACTCTCAAAAGACACGCCAGGACCGCCACAAACAGAGCCACACACAGGGTCCGCCGCGACATCATCAGGATTTCCTCCTTGCCCCTCCGGATGAATTCCCATGATCGGTCCGGGATCGCAGCGGTCAAGTCAATCGGCAGGTTGCGTCAGCTCCCGTGCTCTCTGAGCCAATCCCGGGCAAGGGGGGAGCCGGGCTGCGCCGACAACAGGAAAAGCGCAACGATCGCCGGGATCAACGCCTTCATGCCCCCGTTCCCTGTCGTCAACAATGATCTACTCGAACAACTTCCCCCACTTCTTGTCGACCATCGCGTGGAGTTCGGGACTCACTTCCGCCACGTGCGGGAACTGTTCCTTCCACTCCCAGGGCCGGGTGGCATCAAAGATCGCCCGGGAATTAAATCCTTTTTCGCCGACGGGGATAATCGGATCCAAGGGCCCGCTCCAGGTGCGGCGCAGGATGTCGATGTCCTTTACCGGATCGACCCGCGTGCACATGGCCCACATGACGTCGTTGAGGCTGGTGACGTCAATGTCGTCGTCCACCACCACGACGTAGCGCCCGAGGTAAGCCCCGGCCCGGCACTGGGAAGCCACCAGAGCCGCCTGCTTCGCGTGCCCCGGGTAGCGCTGCTTGATCCCTACGACCACCAGCAGCCGTGAGCCGCCCGCCTCGTGGCACCACACTTTGGTGACATCGGGGATTCCGGCTTTTTCCAGCTCTTCTTGAATGAGCCCTGCTCGCATGAAGGTGCGGTAAAAGAGGGGCTCCGCCGGCGGCTTGGTCACCAGGGTGCCGAGGATGATGGGGTCATTGCGGTGGTAGACGGCCTCCACTTTGATCAGCGGCTCGAGGCGATGGGAGCTGGCGTAATATCCGGTCCACTCCCCGAAAGGCCCTTCCTCGCCGACATAGTCTTCGGTGGCGAAGCCTTCGATAACGATCTCGGCATTGGCCGGAATCGGCAGTCCCGTCACGGGTCCCCGGATCACATCGACCGGCTCTCCCTTCAAGCCGCCGATGTAGTCGTACTCGCAGACACCATTGGGCACCTCGAGCCCGCCGACCATGTAGACCAGGGGGTCGTGCCCGAAGGAGACGGCCACCGGGCAGGGCTTCTTCCGGTCGAAGTATTTCTGGCGATGGATGCGCCCGTTCTTACCCGGGGAAATATAGAAGCAGATGTGCTTCTCGTCTTTCACCATACAGCGATAGACGCCGAGATTTACCCAGTCGCTGTCGGGGTCCCGGGTGATGTCCACGCTCCCGGTGCCTATGTAGCGCCCGCCGTCTTCCTCGTGCCAGCGCGGCGTCGGGAACATAAGCATGTTCACCTTGTCTCCCGTAAGCACGTTCTCCATGACCGGGCCGTCTTTAACGAAGCGGGGCGGGATCATCTGGAGGTTCGCGGTGCGCTGCCGCCAGGTCGGCACCGAACTTTGCAGGGTCATGTCCATAGGGAGGCCCGTCGTGATCGCTACGCGCTTCAAAGACCCCAGGGGGTTACTGAGAACACGAAATCCCGGTGGGTAGTCTTTGATTTTGTCGAACAGCACCGAGTAATTGACGGGCTGCTTTCTGTGGGCGTAATCGGTAATGGCGCCGATTTCCACGTCCCAGTGAGCGCCATTCACTCGCTTGAGCTCTCCGATTTGCTCCGCCTTCTCGATCCAGTCCCTCAAATCCTTGATCGCCGCGGTTTCTTCCATCAACTCCTTCAGAGCCAGTTCCATGATCTACCTCCTTGTGAATACCAGATATCCCGCTCGGTTCGGGAGGGGGACACCTTCCTCTATGTTTTGGAGAAATCAGGGGAAAAAGATTATTTGTATTTTAACACAGACCTCGGGCGGAGTAAAGAACAGGATCTCACGATGGGGATAGGGGTCCCCAGAGCGGACGGAGGATTTGCAGCGGAAACCACTGAAGCCGGATCAGCCGGCTGAGCCATCCAAGACCTTTCCCCAATCTCCCATAAGCTTCTCTACTTGGTCTCTTAGGATGGGGATTTTCTCTGAATCCAGCTTCAGAAACTGCCAAGATCTGGTGTTTTCCAGCTTTGTATCCTCTGGCAGCGCTTGTCCGTATCCCATGGACTTGGCCAACACATTTGCGAAATGCACAACCATGAGCGATTTGGGTACAGGGTCAACGGCTTCCAACTTGCTATGGTACATGGTGATTGGGAGATACTCCTCCGGAAATTGCCAACTCTTCAGGAGGGTGGTCCCAAATTCGCAATGATTCGCATCCAGCATGTTTTGCAAGTCCGTGCGCTCCGCTTTGCGAGCCATTTTGCCGCTCGCTTCCAATTCGCAAATGATCTTTAAAAGACCCAATTTGCCGATATCGTGCAGCAACCCCATGGTGAAAGCCTCTTCGGAATCCTTCGAGCCGGCGATTTCCGTTACCAACTTGCAAGCATAGGCGCAGGCCAGAGAATGGTTCCACAGACTCTTGGCGACCTGCTCATGTTCCTGACCCATATTCGTGTAAAGAGACTTGTTCGCGATCAGATCCACCTGCATCTTTGCCTCGTTGGTCCCTAAACGGGTGATGGCCTGCTCCAAAGTGGAGTTTTTTGACACGCCTCGATAATAGGGAGAGTTCGATATCCGAATCAGGGAGGCGGAAATCGCGGCATCATGCTTCAGAAGATTCGTCAGCTCTTGGACACTGGCGCCTTTTTTCACCATCTCTCTGAACTTCACGCTGATCTGAGGGATGGAGGGGAGACCGATTTCCCCGTTTTTCAGGCGGGAGGCGATTTCCTCATAGATGCTCTTTGGTTTTTTCTGAGGCGGGGCTTGTACGACGTTCTTTTGAGAGATGCCAAGACGTTTTTCCAATTCAGTCACCTGTGTTCTCAAGGCGACAATGGCATGTTTCATGTCTTTCAGTTTCTGAATTCTTTCCAGAGCTCTCTTTACCGAGAGATTGAGTAAGTGATAGTAGTTCGCAGTCTTCACAAGATAGCTATAGTCGCCCAATTTCAGGGTCTCAAGAACGCACGTGTCATCATCCGGCGGGGCAAGCATGAGAACGGGGAGATTGTGTTTCTCTAATATTTGCTTGAGAAAATCGATTCCAGAATGCTCTGTGAAGGTATGATCCAGTAGAATAAGATCCGGTTTCTCGGCCAGACCGGCGAGTTCCTCAGGTGAGCGAATCGTATGGGCGTTAAACTCTTTGCTTATTTCTTCTCGAATTTTTTCGACTTCAGCTTCGTTTTTGCCGGCAATGAGGACGGATTTCATTGGACTGATCCAAACCACCCTCTTGGTGATGACGGTTTCCCGGTCTCCAGAGTTGTTTCCGGCCATTCACCATAAATCACCGGAAGACTCTGGACGACTGGATCGCCGTAGAATCTTCGCAAAATGATCCCACACTTCACGACTTCTTGTCGGAATATTGATTCTATAGCTTGAGCTGGATTTAGCGGCAGATCAGCGGACATCCCGGCAGCGGCAGTCGGCACTCAGCCTGCCGCTCTCAGCCAAGATCCGGAAGGAGACAGTTCATGTAGGAGCACCTGCCTACCGCCCCAGCGGGGCAGGCAGGCGCAGACAGGTGGGTGCCCAATTACAATTGGGGCTTTACAGCGGCCGCCGCTTATGTTCAAATTTTACTTACTTAATCTTTTCCGATTTTTTGGACAGATTCCCGACGATGTGGCTCAACTCACGTTTGAGGTCGCCGAACCTGGAGGGGTGATTCAGGAGAACTCCCTACCCATCGTGAATTGGAGGAAGAAATGAAAAAGAACGGCATTATGATCTGGATTCTATTGATCCTGGGAGTGATGTCTTTCGCCATCGCACCCGCCCAAGGAAAGGAAGCCGACAACATCCGGGTGGCCCGATCCTCGGACTCGGCCACTGAGTCCGCCGTCTGGTTCGGAAAAGAGGCCGGCCTTTATGAGAAGTACGGCCTTTCCGTCGAATTGATCCGCATCCGCGGAAGCTCCGCCGTGGTGCAGACCATGCTGTCGGGTGACATCGCGGTCAGTCAGATCGGAGGCTCCGCGGTGGTGGATGCCAATCTGGCCGGGGCGGATTTGACCACGGTGGCGACGATCATCCGAAGTTTCGTTTTCTATCTTTTCAGCCGGCCGGAAATCCAACGGGTCGAGGATTTACGTGGAAAGGCCATCGGCACCAGCCGTTTCGGCGCGATCTCCGATTTTGCGGGTCGTTTCGCCCTGGAAAAGTACGGCCTCCAGGCGGAGAAAGATGTGACCATCCTGCAAACCGGCGGGCCTGCGGAAAGCGTGGCCGCTCTCAACGGGAACCGGATTCAGGCAGTCGCCTTAACGGCGCCGGCCACAATTCAGGCAAGAAAACTAGGACTCCGGCCCCTTCTGGATATCTCGAAGCTCGAAGCGAATTTCCCTTTCAACGGCGTGGTGGTCACCCGCACATACCTCAAGAACAACGAAGATATCGTGAAGCGTTTCATGAAAGGCTACATTGAAGGGGTCGTGCTGGCCAAAAAGGACCCGGTGTTCGCCAAGAGGGTAATGGCAAAGTACTTCCGTAGTGATGACAAAGAGGTTTTGGAAGAGAGTTATGAATGGATTGTGAAACAGAACACCTCCATTCCTCCGTATCCAGCCACCCGAGGATTTGCAACCATTTTGCAGGGGATTGAAAAGCGAAATCCGAAAGCCAAGCTGGCCAAACCGGAGGATTTTGTCGACAGCCGCATCGTCCGCGAGCTGGATGAAAGCGGATTCATCAAGAGTCTCTCGCAGTAAAAACTTCGGCCTTCTTCCAAGGCAAGTTTAAGAAAGGAGAATGGATCCGATGTTGTTCTTGCACAACGACGACGTGAAGCAGGTGCTGGACATGCGCACCTGTATTGACACGCTGGAAGAAGCCTACCGCGAGCTGGCCGCCGGTACCGCAGGACATCGTCCCCGCATTGACTTCTACGTGCCGGGAGAACCACATTACTACCGGTGGGGCACCATGGAAGGCGTCTCCCGGAAGCTTGGAATCTTCGCCATCCGCATGAAGTCCGACATGCTCGTGTGGAATCGCACGGGGGAATTTCAAACCGAGGATAAATACTGTATTCAACCGGGGACTTACTGCGGATTGATCTTCCTGCTGAGCGTTCGAAACGGCGAGCCTCTGGCATTGATCAACGACGGCACCCTGCAGCACATGCGGGTGGGCGCCTGCGCGGGACTCGGGGCCAAGTACCTCGCCCGCCCGAACTCGCAGGTGCTGGGGATGCTGGGCGCGGGGGGTATGGCCCGGTCGTACGCGACGGCCATCCGGGAGGTCCGTCCGATCCGGCGGATCCAGGTCTTCAGCCCTACCCAGGCCAACCGGGAAAGTTACGCGGACGAAATGAAAGAGCAACTTGGCGTGGAGGTGGAACCGGTTGATTCCCCCGAGAAGGCAGTTCGAGGAGCGGATATTGTGGCGCTTGCCACCGATTCGCTCGTGCCCGTCGTCAAGGCCGCCTGGCTGGAGCCCGGCATGCACGTCACAAACGTGCGCCCGAACGAAACGGGTCCCGACGTGCCGGCCCGGGCCGATGTGATCGCCCGTCTGGGCAGCGCCACGCTTCGCATGGATAATCCACCTCCGGGCACGATCGGGGGAAGCGATGGAATGTTCGCCTACTTCGTCGGCACTCCAGAAGAGAAGCAGCGCTTGCCGTATTCTCCCTCTGCGGAGCTCGCCGATCCCAAGGCCGGCACACTTCCCGACATCATTGCAGCCCGGCAAGCCGGGCGCACAAGCGATCAGCAAATCACCTTCTTCAGCAATATCGGCACGCAAGGACTGCAATTCGCGGCAGCGGGTGCCAAAGTCTACGAATTGGCCAAGGCGAAGGGTCTGGGTCACGTGTTGCCGACCGAATGGTTCGTGCAAAACATCCGCGACTGAGAGGTTCGAATCAGGAGGAGTATTGGATATGGAAAGACTGGGATTCATCGGCACGGGCGGCATGGGCGGCCCCATGGCGGCCAATTTGATGAAAGCAGGCTACAAGCTCACGGTCCTTGATTTGAGGCGGGAGGCAACCAAGAGCCTGGAGGAAAAAGGCGCAGCGTACGCCTCCTCTCCGAGAGCGGTTGCCGAGGCGTCCGAAGTCGTGCTCTCGATGCTTCCGTTTGGCGAAGCGGTTCGGGAAGTGGGACTGGGAAAAAACGGACTCGTGGAGGCCGGCTCCGGAGCCAGGATCTGGATCGATTTGAGCAGCGTCGAGGAGCAGGCCATCGTCGAGGCGGAAAAAATCCTGAAGCCCAAGGGCTGGACCGTGATTGACGCCACCGTGGGAGGGGTAGAGGAATATGCTGCGGCCGGCGAGCTCTCCATCAAAGTCGCCGGAGACAAAGCCGCGGTGGACCGGATCCAGCCTCTTCTGGAGCCCATGGGCAAGAAAATCACCTACTGCGGCGCCTTGGGCAACGCCAAGCTGGTGAAGACGGCGACCGCCATGCATGCGGCCGTGCAGACCATGGCGACCGTGGAAATCTTCAACTGGCTCAAGTCGTGCGGGGTCAGCGAGGAGGTCACGCACGAAGCGTTCAAGGACTCCCAGTCCTGGTCTGTCTCCATCCAGCGCAACTGCGAGGCAATCCTGGCCAAGAAGTTCAAGCCCCGCAAGTCCTGGATGCCCAAAGACATCGGCTTCGGCCTGGATAACGCTCAGGAAAGAGGGGTACCTCTGCCCTTCACCGCACTGGCAAGACAACTCTTCAACGTGGCCCGCTCCAACGGCATGGACGGCTACGAGGCCATAGGAATCGCTTACAAAGTCTACGAACTGCTGGGGATGGGAGAGAAACCCGAATAGCTCCTACCTGACTATTTATTCACTTCCGCCACGGGAACGAGGGGCATATAGACGCCCGCTTTGGCAATTGTGTACTTGGCGAAGAAATCTCCCACTAGAGAGAAGAGCCCCACAGCAGCCAGAATGTCCTGGGAAAGAGGCGAGAGATACCCAAGGCCACCCAAGAGGATAGGAATCACCAGCCCGATCAATACCGTGCCCAGGTAGAAACTTCCCGATACCCGGCCTCGGGTCAGATCCCGCACCGATTGGCGAGTCGCTACGTTCGAGTTGGCCATGACTCCCAGATAAAACAAAATAAACACCCCGGCTGACACCGCAATCCACAGTTCGATGACCGCCGCTTGCTCCGGGCGGACCGTGCTCCCTGTAAACGGCAGCGAGAGAAGAATCAGAGCAACTCCCCCGCGCAGCGCATAGGCAATGTAGAGCACCGGCAGAAGCGGAGAATTCCAGAAGGGGATGCCCTTGGAGGCTGCGTACACATTCCCCTTATAGGCAAACAGAATCGCCATGCCCAGAAGCGAGAGCACTAAGAAGATCCGCCCCAGAACCCCACTCTCATCCCAGGGCAATCCAGGAACGTAGGACGGCAACAAGTAGAGAAACGAGAAGGGGATAAACAAGCTCATTCCCATGAAACCCCGGCCAATCCAGGAATGGCGCACCTTCACCATGCGCCAGAAGCGTTCCGGATGACCCAGGAACAGGAAATGAGCCACCCCTCCCAGAGCCACGGCGAGAAAGCTGAGGAAGAGGCCTAGCCGGTAATGAAACAGCAAAGAGAAAAGCCAGGTGCCGGATCCAACTCCCGTCAGGAAATGCCCGCTGATGAGCAAGACCCCTCGTCTGTCCACCCACTCTCTCTGGGGCCGGAAGGCGCTCCCCAGATCCACTAAAAGCTGTTCGTAAGAATTTGCTGCCATAAGCCGTCTCCTTATTATTTTGTAAAGCCCGCTCTGTGTTTAAGACGTTCCTTTTTTTGCTATGGGGGCAAGTAGTACACTGAGGGGTTGGTGCCCAGCTCGGGATGCAAGGGCGTTCCCCCGCGCTCCCGGATCAGACGTGCCACCTCGCTGTCGGGATCATCGAGATCCCCAAAGGTGCGG
>DATEAK010000140.1:0-9665 GCA_035288405.1 bacterium
GGTCCGGGTTCTCCAAGAATTCTGTAACGGCTTGCGCCAGGCTTTCCCCGCTCAACTCTCGATCCAGAAGGACCCGGGCGCCACCGGCTTTCTCCAGAGCCCTGGCATTGATCTCTTGATGATTGTGCGCAGCATGAGGGAAGGGGACCAGAACTGCCGCTTTGCCGCAAGCCGTAATCTCCGCCAGGGTGGTGGCTCCGGCCCGGCAGATCACCAGATCCGCTTTTCTCAAGGGTGTTGCCATGTCTTCAAAGAAGACGCGCACGTCGGCGGCCCAACCTGCTTTTGCGTACGCTTCGGAAACCCAGGGGAAATCTTTTTCCCCCGTCTGGTGAATCAGGTGGACCTCTTCTTTCATTTTCCCCAAAGCCGGGAGAGATTCCAGCACAGCCTGATTGATTCGATGAGCTCCCTGACTACCTCCAAAGATGAATACGATGAACGGGGGCCGAAAGCTCCTTTTTCCCTCGACGGCGATCAAAGAACGACGAATCGGATTGCCGGTCAGGACCGCTTTGTGATGCGGTAGGTAGGCATCCGATTCAGAGAAAGAGATGGCAACCTTGCCGGCCAAACGGGAAAGGAGACGGTTCCCGAGTCCGGGCAGAAGATTTTGTTCCAAGAGCAAAATCGGAATCCTCATGAGAGCGGCAGCAAGCACACAAGGGGCCGACACGTAGCCTCCACTGCCGACCACCACCTGCGGGCGTTCCCGGCGCAGAAGTTTTAAGGACTGCATGACCCCTTTGCCTAATTCCAGCAGCCCCTTGAAAGCTCGAACCCAGCCGACACCGGTAATCCCTCCGGCAGAAACGAGGATCAACTTCCAACCCATTTTGGGAATCACCCGGGCTTCCAGCCCACGACTTGTCCCTACAAAGGTCACCTCAGCGGACGGATCCAGGACCTTCAACTGCTCAGCGACTGCAATTGCCGGGAAAAGATGGCCCCCGGTCCCGCCACCCGCCATAACCACCTTCACTCCCTTCTCCCTGCGGCTCTCACCCCTGCTGGGTCCTGGAGAGATTCAGGAGAATGCCGACCATCATCAGGTTCATCACCAAAGAACTTCCCCCCATACTGACAAAGGGCAAGGCAAGCCCCTTGGTAGGCAACATCCCCATCACCACACCCATATTGATTAGAGCCTGCACGGCGATTCCCAGGGTCACACCGAAAGCCAGATAACGGCGGAAGGGCTCCCGGCAGCGCTGGGCGATTCGGAATCCCCGCCACACCAAAACGGTAAACAGGACCACGACAGCCGTAGCACCGATAAATCCAAGCTCTTCCCCGACGACGGAAAAGATGAAGTCCGTATGGGGTTCCGGAAGATAAAAAAGTTTCTGACGCCCTTCTCCCAAACCCAGACCCCAGAAGCCCCCTTTGCCGAACGCAAGAAACGATTGGATGAGCTGAAACCCGCTGTCCTGCGGGTCGCCCCAAGGATCCAGAAAAGCCAGAATGCGGCGGCGCCGATAGGCGGTCCCTTCGATGGCAACGTAGAGAAATGGCAGGGACATGAGACCCGTGGCCACCAGATGGGAGAGCCGGGCTCCACCCACGAGCAGAAGACTCAGAACGACGATAGCGAGCACCAAAGCAGTTCCGAGATCGGGTTCCAGGAGCAGAAGGACAAAGAAGAGGCTCAAAACCACCAGATTGGGCATATATCCAAAGGTGAAATCTTCAATCCTCTCTCCCCGCTTGTCCAGAGAGTGGGCCGTGTAGAGAATCGCCGTGAACTTCGCCAGCTCTGCGGGCTGCAACGAGACAGGCCCCAGACGAAGCCAGCGCCGGGCCCCTCCAACCTCGCGTCCAATCCACGGTATGAGGACCACGACCAAGGCAAGGAACGTGAGGACCAGGAGGGGATAAACCCATTTTCGCCACTGCTGGGGATCTGTTCTAAGAGCTGCTACAAGAAATAGGGTTCCGACGACGGCAAACACGAGTTGCCGTTTCAGATAGTAATACGGGTCCTGGAACTGCTCCAGGGCGATGGCGGCACTGGCGCTGGTCCCCATGACCAATCCAAAAGAGAGAAGCAAAGCAGCGGCGGCCAGAAGAATCAGATCTCCGGTCTTGTCGCCCATCTTAGGATTCCTCTCCGGGAAGAGCCATCACAACTTCTTTGAAAACCTTTCCTCTCTCCTCGAAGTTTAAAAACATATCGAAGCTGGCGCACGCCGGCGAGAGAAGAACAACCTCTCCGGAACGGGACCGTACCGCTGCAAGTGCGACAGCTTCTTTCAGGTCACGGGCACGGCACGTTTCCGTGAGATCTCCGAGCTCTTGGGTCATGGCGTCGGCCGCCTGGCCGATCAGGATCAGAGTCTTGACCCCCTTGGCCACCAGAGGCCTCAAGGAGCGGAAATCGGTCCCCTTTCCTTTGCCCCCGGCAATGAGGTGAACAGGGCAAGTGAAACTTTCCAGGGACTTCACCGTGGCCCCCACGTTGGTCCCCTTCGAGTCGTTGATGTAGCGTACCCCGCGGATCTGCCGCACGAACTCCATGCGGTGTTCCAACCCCCTTGCCGACGCAACAGCACAGCGCACTGCCTGCGGAGATGCACCGCAGAGGAGAGCTGCCGCGCTCGCCGCCAGCACATTTTCCAGGTTGTGAACTCCCTCGAGAGAAATTTCCTTAAGCGGCATCAAGGTTCCGTGGAAGTTGGGGAGCGAAGCCTCGATCCGATCCTCCTGCACCCATACTCCTTCCTGCAGAGGGCTGCGGCTGAATAAGAAAACTTTTCCCGGTCCCTTCCAGGTAGACACCTCCGGATCATCCCCGTTCAGTACCAGGAAATCTTCCGGCCCCTGCTGTTTGAAGATCTTTTTCTTACAGCGAGCATACGCTTCCAGTCCGTGGTGTCGATCGATATGGTCCGGCGTCAGATTGGTCACCACGGCGACCCAGGGGCGGAAGTCGAAAGTTCTCTCCAACTGAAAGCTGCTCACTTCAGCCACCAGAATCCGGTAAGAATTCGGTTCCAGCAGCGCCTGACTGAGGGGGCTCCCCAGGTTCCCGCCTACAAACGGCTTTAGACCTGATTCTTTCAAAATCTCTCCCACCAGAGTCGTAGTCGTGCTTTTGCCGTTCGTTCCGGTAACCGCCACAATAGGAATTTCGGTCAAGTGATAGACCATCTCGTTCTCGTCGACGACCGGGATCCCCCGGAGGCGAGCTTCCCGCAGCAACTCCTGATCATCGGGGACTCCCGGACTGACGACGAGGAGTCTGGATTCCAGAAAGGTTTCTCTGTGGTGACCGCCCAGCTCAAGATGGATCCCGGCAAGTGCGCTTAAGCCCCCTGCATCCCATCCCAGGTCGGATACGGACCGGACATCCGTAAGGGTAACCCGGGCTCCCTTGCCGGCCAGAAGCCTCGCTGCTGCAACCCCCGTGCGTGCCGCCCCAACCACAGTGACGGTCTGATCCTTCAACTCACCAAAGAGCTTCGTTAACTGCGTTCCCGCGATTCGGCACAGCATCACAGGGGACACCTCACCGTAACTTCAAGGTGCTTAAGCTCAACAGAGCCAGCAAAATGGCCACAATCCAGAACCGGATCACGACCTTGTTTTCTTCCCACCCCTTTTGCTCAAAATGATGATGAATGGGGGCCATGCGGAAAACGCGCCTTCCAGTCGTCTGGAAGGAGACGACCTGTACGATGACCGAGACTGCCTCTATGACAAAAATGCCGCCGATCACCACCAGCAGGAGTTCGTGCTTGGTTATGACCGCCATGGTTCCAAGGGCCGCACCCAGAGACAAGGCCCCCACGTCCCCCATAAACATCTGGGCCGGGTAGGCGTTAAACCAGAGGAAGCCCAGGCTCGCCCCAATCACAGAGCCTGCAAATACAGCCAGCTCTCCCGCCCCGCCGATGAAGGGAAGGTTCAGATATTCGGCAAATCCCGAGTGTCCTACGGCGTAGGCGATGATGAGGTATGAGACGGTGGCAATGATGACGGGCCCGATGGCCAGGCCGTCCAGGCCATCCGTCAGGTTCACCGCGTTGGAGGAACCTATGATCACCAGCATGACAAAGGGGATGTAGAACCATCCCAGATCCGGAAGGACACGTTTGAAGAAGGGGATGGTCACCCGAGTCGCGATGGCGAAACCCCCGTCCTGAAAATACAGGACAAGGGCCACCATGAGTCCCACGATAACCATAGCGCCCAACTTGTACGGGGCTCTGAGGCCCTTGGAATTGTGCCGGGAAATTTTCAGGTAGTCGTCCAGGAAGCCGATGGCACCGAACCCCAGTGTGGAAAACAGCATGAGCCAAATATAGCGGTTGGTCAGGTCCGCCCACAGCAATGTGGGTAAAGTGAGGGCAATCAGGATGAGGAGGCCCCCCATGGTGGGAGTTCCCGCTTTGGAGAAGTGGGAGCGGGGGCCGTCCTCACGAATCGTCTGTCCGATTTGCCTGCGGCGCAACTCTGCGATGAGCCAGGGACCCACAAGGAAGCTGATGACGAGCGCGGTGATGATCGCATAGGCTGTGCGGAAGGTAATGTAGCGAAAAACGTTGAACGCCGGGATCGCATCACGAAAGGGATAAAGGAGAAGGTAAAGCATCAGTGTCCCTCCCCGCCGATTCCCATAAACTCGAGAACTTTTTCCATGGCCATCCCTCGGGATCCTTTAATGAGCACCGTGTCCTGCGAGCGGAGTTGCTCCTGCAGAAGCTTGGCTGCCTCTTGATGATCGCAGAGATGCACGGCCACTTTCCCTTGGCTCCGCTCCCTGGCTTCCTCCAGAGCCCAGCGGATCTGGTCTCCGATCCCCACCAGGACATCAATTCCCAGATCGGCCGCCAGACGGCCCACCTGGCGATGATAGGTTTCCGCATCTTCTCCCAGTTCTCTCATGTCTCCGGCCACAAAGTAGAGCTTTCCCCCTTGTCGGCTCGCCGCCAGCGTGCACAGGGCGGCTTCCATGGAACGCGGGTTGGCGTTATACGCGTCGTTCAACAGAGCAATCCCCCCGGGGAGTTTCTTCACCTGCATGCGCATGGCCGGAAACTGGACTTTTTCCAAGGCACATGCGGCTTCTTCGAGAGGGATATGAAAGGCCTCGCCCGCCGCCACCGCCGCCAGGGCGTTATGGAGATTATGTAGGCCTGGAATGGTCAGGCGAGCCGGGCAACTGCCGGCACATGTTTGCAGGATGAACTCGCTTCCTTCGATCCCCCGATCCTTGATCTGAACCGCACTCACATGCGCTTCCGGACTGAGTCCAAAGGTGAGCACCTTCCCCTTCACACGTCCTGCCAACTCCATCACCAGAGGATCGTCCCGGTTGAGGATGGCCATCCCTTGGGGGGTTAGATGGTCCAGGAGTTCCGCTTTGGCCTCCTGCACTCCCCGTAGAGATTTCAGAAATTCCAGGTGGGCACCGCTGATGTTGGTAAGAATGCCTATGTTGGGTAGGGCAATCTCGCACAGGCGGCGAATCTCTCCCGAGGCACTTGTCCCCATCTCCACGACCGCCACCTGGTGGTCGGTAGAAAGATCCAGGAGAGTCAGCGGAAGTCCGATCTGGTTGTTGTAATTTCCCGAAGTTTTCAGCACTCGGAAGCGTCTTGATAACACCGCCGCAGTCATTTCCTTGGTGGTGGTCTTGCCATTACTCCCCGTGATGGCCACTAGAGGCAATCCTACCCGCTCCCGCCAAGCCCGGGCCAGACTTTGGAGAGAAACCAGTGTGTCCTCGACCAGAAAAACCGGAGGGCCGCTGTCTTCGGTTCCCATGGAAAGGGAAACATCCCGGCTCACCACGGCACCGCCGGCTCCCCGCTCGAAAGCCAGGCCAACAAATTCATGTCCATCAAAGCGTGCTCCTGAAAGAGCCACGAACAAATTACCGGCCTGAACGGTGCGCGAATCGGTCGAAATTCCTCGGACGGTCCCGCTCAGCTTCCCCCGCAGGAGCTTTGCTTTGAGCAACGGTTGGACCTCCGCAAGGCTGATCTCAAACACTTCTGCGTTTCTCCTCCGGTTTCTGTCCAACTCCGTGGCCCAGGCGCTGCTTCAGAAAATCGCGTGCCACCTGCCGGTCATCAAACGGAAAACGCCGGGCTCCGATAATCTGCTCGGTCTCATGTCCCTTTCCGGCAATCACCACCAGATCTCCCGCCGACCCTTCGGAAATGGCTCGTGCAATCGCCTCGCGTCGATCCGAAATCCTCAGGTAGGGAACTCGCACAGAGGCCCTCTTCACCCCCACCTCGATTTCTCCAAGAATCGCCTCAGGATCCTCGCTTCTGGGATTGTCTGATGTGAGGATAACGCAATCGCCCAGTTCGGCGGCAGCTTCTCCCATCAAGGGACGCTTCCCTTTGTCCCTGTCTCCACCGCAGCCGAA
Source organism: bacterium (assembly GCA_035288405.1). Taxonomy (GTDB): domain Bacteria; phylum JACPSX01; class JACPSX01; order JACPSX01; family JACPSX01; genus JACPSX01. The sequence continues at coordinate 6,383 of DATEAK010000140.1, forward strand.
GAGAACGATGAGCCGGCGAGGTTTGAGCTCGCGGGCGGTGGTCAACAGGTTCTTTAGAGCATCATCCGTGTGAGCATAATCTACGATCACACCAAAGTCCTGCCCTTCATCGACCTTTTCAAACCTTCCCGGCACACCTTCCAAGGACTCAATTCCGCGCGTGACCGCAGACAGATCCGCGCCCAGGAAATGGCAAGCTCCTGCTGCAGCAAGAATGTTCATGAGGTTATGCTTGCCGAGCAAGTGAGCGGTCAGAGGACGCTCGCCGGCAGGCGTACGAAGAATCCCCGACAACCCTCCCAGCGAGAGGCGCACATCCCGCATCATCAGATCCCCGGTTTCCCCCGCACTATACGAAAGCCGGGGAACACGGCACATCTCCAGCAACTTTCCTCCCCAGGGGTCATCCCGGTTAATCACGGCGCTTCCGATGGGGTAGTCCGTGAACAGGAGTGCCTTAGCGTCAAAATAGCTCTCCATCGTCTGATGAAAGTCGAGATGATCCTGGCTCAAGTTGGTAAAGACCGCCGCTTGAAAGCCACACCCCCAGACTCTGTCTTGGGCCAGAGCGTGAGAGGATACTTCCATGACACAGAATTCCACGCCGCGGTTGGCCATCTCGTCCAAACGGCTTTGAATCTCAATGGCACCGGGAGTTGTTTGCGGAGCCGGCTGCCAGTTCGAGTCAAAGCCCCAGCGCACGGTTCCGATCATTCCCGTTCTTTTTCCCGCCATTCTGAGAATCGTCTCCACCAGGAAAGCCGTAGTGGTTTTCCCGTTGGTACCTGTAATCCCAACCAACTTAAGCCTACGACTTGGATGATGCCAGAAGGCGTCGGCTACATGTCCAAGGGCTCTACGCGAGTTGGGCACACAGATACGAATCACCGAACCCGGCAAGGATGGGGCTCCCTTCTCTCCCCTTTGGTTTTCCAGGACCACCGCCGCCGCGCCTCGTGCCACAGCCTCCTGAATGTAAGCGTGCCCGTCCACACGGGTTCCCTTCACACCCACAAAGAGAGAGCCGGGAGTGACCCGCCGGGAATCATCCGTTACCCCAGAAATCTCGCACTGCAGGTCTCCCTCGACTTGACATCCATCCAGTCCTGCCAGCAGATCGTTTAACCTCATCCGCCCCGGCTCCCTTGCCACTCTCTCTCATCGAGGGAAACCTGGCCTCTCGATGAGGCATCTCTCCTGTGCTCGTCCGCAAGGGGAGGCGAGATCCGCAGGTAGCGCAACACCTGAGCTGCGATCTTGCCGAACACAGGGGCAGCCACGCTTCCTCCCCAGTAGTCACCACCCTGAGGCTCGTCAATGACGACGAGTCCCACAAAAAGAGGTCGATCGGCAGGAACAAAGCCCACAAACGAGGCGACGTAATGCGAGCGGGAATAGGATCCCGTTTGTGGATCGTACTTCTGTGCTGTCCCCGTCTTCCCCGCCACTTCAAACCCGTCCACGGCGGCCTGCTTCCCGGTGCCCTCTCGGACCGCATTTTTCAAGATCTCGACCATCTGCCGGCTGGTTTTTTCGGAGATGACCCTTTGCCCAGCCGCAAGTTTTGAGAGAATTTTCTGCTCTCCCTCGCGCCGCATTTCTCGGACCACATGCGGGAGCGGAAGGACACCACCGTTGGCAATAGCCGCCACGGCTCTCACCAGCTGTAACGGGGTCACAGAGAGCTCCTGCCCAATCGGCACGGCCCCCAAGGAACCTTCGGACCAATCCTTGACCGGGCGCACGAGGCCCGTAGCTTCTCCCGGCAGGTCCACCCCCGTTCTACTACCGAAACCAAAACGTCGTATGTAATCATACAGCTTGTCCCGGTTCAGCTTCTGCGCCACCTTGATTGCACCCACATTGCTGGATTGAGTCAAAATCTGCGCGACGCTGAGCCAACCGAATTTCTCGTGATCTCGGACCGCCCTGCCTCCGATCGCGATCTCTCCATTCTCGCAAAAGAAGCGGCTCTGAGGAGTCACCAGACTTTCTTCCAGTGCAGCAGACATGACAATCACCTTGAAGGTGGAGCCGGGCTCATAGCTGTCGGTAATCACCCGGTTCCGCCAGACCCGGCCCGGCCCTCGAAATTGATTCGGATTCAGAGGAGGCATCTGGGCCATCGCCAGGATTTCTCCCGTAAAGGGATCCATCAGAAGGACAGATCCCCCGCGGGCTCCGGTTTCCGCCACCTTAGCCCGGAGCTCCCTTTCTGCAATATATTGGATCACTTCATCCAGGTTCAAAACCAGGTCGTAAGAAGCCTCGGGGCCCTCATTCACGGAATCCGCGAGAAGCCGGCCCAACGCATCCCTCTGCACGAGTTCTTTTTTTGCTTTGCCCCGCAGAAGCTGATCGAACTGGTACTCAACCCCCTCCAGACCGTGCCCATCAACCCCTACGAAACCGAGAACCGGACCAGCCAATTGTCCTCGCGGGTAAAACCGCCTGTCCTCGGGAATAAGACCAAGTCCCACCGTCCCCAGGGATTGAACCTGCTGAGCTTCATCCGGATCCATCTGCCGCTTCAGCCAGACAAAGCCTCTCTCCTCCTTCAGTTTTTTTCGAATTTCCGGCTCCGCCAGGCCCAAGATCCTATGCAATTGAGCCGAGACTTGTTTGAAGTCTTCCACCTCCCGCGGACGGCTGAAAAGCGAGTAAGAGCGCACGCTCACGGCCAACTCTTTCAACCTACGGTCATAGATGGAACCCCGTCGGCTCTGCACCAGGATAAGGCGCTGCTGCTGCCGTTCTGCAAGTCTGGCCAGTTCTTTGGCATTGAGAACCTGCAAGTAGAAGAGGCGACCGAGAAGCAGGGGAAATACAGCGAGAACTCCAGCGATGACGACGAGGGTCCGCCACTTTCGGCTTTCCCGGACCTCAGTATTGCGAACTCTGTACACCAGGATCGTCCCCTCTAATGGGTTGCCGGAGCGAGGGAGGAACCAGGACGAACTGAGAAGGTCCAGGAAGAACCATACCGAGCTGTTCTCGCGCCACCCGGTCGATTCGGCCCAGCGATGCCAAGGTCCCAAGATCAATTTTGAGACGACGTTGTTCCTCGTTCAGATTCTTGTACTGACTCTGCAGAGCTTGGTACTGATAGGCTTGTTTTACCATCTGCAAATGAGGCCACAAATAGATCAACACACCGACCAGAAGGAATGCCAAAGCAATCCCATAACATCCATTGGAGGTTAACCAGAAAGGGACCCTGGCGTGCCCTTCCTGCGCTTCCTTTTTCTTAGGACCAAAGGGGGTATCGGGAGTCAGAGAAAAG
>DATEAK010000141.1:0-8628 GCA_035288405.1 bacterium
GGGGAACGGGTGACCACCCAAGACCTCACAGTGCAATGGCACAACCTGCGCGCGATCTTGCGGGGCTCCATGGATTTTCTAGGCCAACTCGATCTGCGGGCCGGTCTGTATTTCCCCAACCAGGGAATCTTGAACCTCAAAGTAGCAGGACCCATCTCCGGGCCTTCCGTCAGACCGGATCTGGCCCAAACCGCCCGAGAGGGGGGCAAAGGGTCGAAAGAAATCCAGAAAGGGATCCGGGGAACATTTCAGAAATTGCTCCGATCTCTTCGTCCATAAAGGAGAAGGCATGGCACTTTCCCGAATCCGGTTCACGGCCGTTTTTCTGTTGGGATTTTTGTGGACCCAGGCCGCCATGGCCCAGGATCTACAGGACCGGGTCATCGAGCACCGCTTAAAAAACGATCTGACTCTTCTTTTGCTGGAGCGCCATGAGCTCCCCACGGTCGCCACCAACATCCGGATCAAGGCCGGCGGCGTGGACGAGTTGCCGGGAAGCACCGGTCTCGCCCACATGGTGGAGCACATGCTCTTTAAAGGAACGAAAACCATCGGCACCCGGGATTACCAGAAGGAACAGGCGCTTCTGGAAAAGATCCAAACTGTGGGCAACGCTCTCGATCAGGCAGAGCGCAAGGGGAAAGCGGAAGAAATTTCCCTTCTCAAGACAGAATTTCAAAAGGCCCAAGAGGAACACCGAAAGCTCGTCATCAAGGACGAATTTGCCCGAATTTATTCGGAGAACGGCGGCGTGGGGTACAATGCGTCGACCAGCAAAGACGTCACCACCTACGTGGTAAATCTCCCCGCCAACCGCCTGGAATTGTGGGCACGCCTGGAAGCGGACCGTATGGCCAATCCGGTGCTGCGGGAATTTTATTCGGAGCGGGACGTGGTGCTGGAGGAGCGCCGGCGCGGTGTGGAGTCTGTCGGAGCCTCCCGCCTCTACCTAGAGTTTCTAGCGACCTCTTTTCTCGCACATCCCTACCGTCTCCCCGTGATCGGCTGGGAATCCGACGTGCGCTCGCTCACCCCTCAGAAACTGTCTAAGTTTCTGGAAACCTACTACGTCCCCAACAACACGGTGATCTCCATCGTCGGCGACATCGACCCCAAAGAAGTCATCGCCCTGGTGGAGCGTTACTTTGGGCCGATTCCCGCGGGACCGCCTCCTCCTTCCTTGATCGTGGAGGAGCCTCCTCAGAAAGGGGAGCGCAGGGTTCAGGTACTTTTCGACGCGGAATCCTCCCTCTACATCGGTTACCACAAACCCAACATTCCCTCCCGGGAGGACTACGTTTTCGACGTGATTGATGCGCTACTGAGCGACGGCAGGACCTCCCGTCTCTATCGCAGCCTGGTCGATGAGAAAAAGATCGCCTATTCTGTTTCCACCTCTTCGGGAACGCCCGGAGCACGCTATCCCAACCTCTTCGTCCTGCGGGCAGCTCCACGCTCCCCGCACACGACGCGGGAATTGGAAAAAGGGATCTACGCCGAAATTGACAAGCTGCAAAGCGAACTCGTCACTCCACGGGAGCTACAGAAAATCCGAAATCGCCTGGAGGCCAGTTTCCTCATGGGCCTGAACTCCAACAGCGGCCTGGCGAATCAGCTCACCTATTTCCAAACCATCGCAGGGGACTGGCGCTACATTTTGAACCATCGCCGGATTCTCGGCACCGTGACTCCCGAGGAGATCCGGGAAGTCGCCCGCAAATACCTGACCCCGGAAAACCGCACGGTCGCCGAGTTACTGCGCCCCAAGACGGATAACGGAACCAAGCCATGAAGAAACTCAGGAATCCTTCGAGACGAATTGCCCTTCCCGCCATCGCGGTCCTTTTGGGATTCCTCCTGAGCGGCTGCGCGGCTCCCGTGGGAAACTTCCCCGCGGTTTCGGACCTGCGTTACAAGCCCATCCAGTGGGTTCCTGCCGAGCCTGAACGGCGGGTTCTGAAAAACGGCCTGGTCCTCTACCTGCTTGAGGATCACGAACTCCCAGTGATCCATATCTCAGCCACCAGCCGGGTCGGTTCCGAATACGAGCCTGCGGATAAAGTTGGTCTCGCCTCCCTGACAGGCTCCACCATGCGTACAGGAGGAACCGAGTCCTTTTCTGTGGAAGAGATGGACGACACACTCGAGTTTCTCGGGGCCGGGGTGGAGAGTTCGATCGGAATGGAATCCGGTCAGGTGTCCATGGGAGTTCTGCGCAAGGACCTCGATACGGGGCTACGAATTTTCGCGGACGTCCTGCGCCGCCCGGTCTTTCGCCAGAATCGGGTGGATCTCGCCAAGAGTCAGGCCATCGAAGGAATCCGCCGCCGAAACGACCACCCGGAAAGGATCGCCCAAAGAGAGTTTGCCCGGCTTATTTACGGAGATCACCCCAACGGGCGAATGGCCACCGTGCAGTCCATCCGGAATATTACCCGCCAGGACATGATCGACTTTCACCGGCTCTACTACCGCCCACGTCAGATATTCCTGGGCATCGCGGGAGATTTTCAAACCGAGGAGATGGTCGCCCAGCTTTCTGAAATATTCTCCAACTGGGAGGCGGCCCCGGTGGCTTATCCCCCGGTCCCGCCGGTCCCCCGGGAAATCTCACCTTCCGTGAACGTTATCAATAAAGAAGGAGGACAGGCCACCGTAGTACTCGGTCATCTGGGCGTTCGTTTCAACAATCCCGATCTCTACGCTCTGCGCGTCATGAACCACATTCTCGGTGGATCCGGATTAAACTCACGATTGATGCGCGAAATCCGTTCGGATCGGGGGCTGGCCTATACGGTGGGGAGCTCCCTGGGAGCCGGCGTGCGGGATTTGGGAACCTTTCGAGTTGCAGGAGGAACAAAACCCCAGACGGCGACCGAGATGATCTCTCTCATGATCAAAAACCTGCGGGATATCCAGAAGGACGTCAAACCCGAGGAGGTGGAAGCAGCGAAAGAAGCCATCATCAACTCGTTCCTCTTTACCTATACTTCCAAATCAGCCATCGTAGCCCAGCAAATCTTCCTGGAGTTTCATGATCTGCCTCGGGACTACATGCGGACCTACCCGGGAAAAATTGCCCGTGTCACTCGTGAAGACGTCTTGCGAGTGGCCAAGCAATATCTGCATCCCGATCATCTGATCATTCTCGTGGTGGGAGATGAAAAAAAGTTCGACCGCTCCCTGAGTCAATTTGGAACCGCGCGCACGATTCGCCCCGACGAGCCTTGAATAGGCCCACCGTATGAGCGCTACCCGACTCTACCTGATCGACGGCCAGTCCTACATTTACCGGGCCTATTTTGCGATTCGTCAGTACCTGTCCACGGCGGCCGGACTGCCGACCAACGCGGTTCTCGGCTTCACGAACATGCTCCTGAAAATCCTGCGGGGCGAAAAGCCCGATCTGCTCGCCATCGTCTTCGATCCGAAAGGCCCCACGCGCCGACATGAAGTCTTTGAATCGTACAAGGCACAGCGGCCATCCATGCCCGCCGATTTGTCCCGGCAGATTCCCTACATTCACCGCATGGTGGATGCCTTGCGGATCCCCCGTTTGCAGGTTGAGGGGCAGGAGGCGGACGACGTGTTGGGAACCCTGGCGGTGCGGGGTGTACAGGAAGGATTTCAGGTCACTCTGGTCACCGGGGACAAGGACATGCTCCAGCTCGTAGGGCCCAACGTAATCGTGCTGGATACGATGAAAGGAAAAGTGTTCACGGAGAAGGAGGTCATCGAGCGCTTCGGAGTGGAACCCGGCCGTGTGGTCGAGGTCATGGGGCTCATGGGAGATTCCATCGACAACATTCCCGGAGTGCCCGGGATTGGCGAGAAAACCGCCGTCAAGTTGATCCGGGAATTCGGCACACTGGAAAACGTGCTGGCGAACCCGGATCAGGTCAAAGGGGAAAAACTGCGCCAGAGCTTGAAAGAACACGCGGAACAAGCCCGCCTGAGCCACGTCCTCTGCACTGTCCAGACAGATCTCCCCATTGATTTTCCCCTGGAGTCATTGCGGGTTCAGCCTCCGGATCGCCCCGCTCTCCTGAGCCTGCTCAGGGACCTCGAGTTTTCCAACCTGCTCAGGGAATTTTCCACTGAACCGGCCCCTACGGCCCAAGTCTCTTTGCAAGTCGAGGAAGAACAGGTCTCCTGGCCTTCTCTCAAACAGGCACTGAAAAGCGCGGCCGGCTTTGCGTTCGAGATGATCAATGGGCCGGGTGCCACGCTGCAGTTTACCGTGGCCGTGTCGGGAGATTCCTCCCATGTGCTGGGCGAGGAGATCACCTCGGACCCGGCGATTCGCAAAGATTTCACGGCTCTCCTGGAAGATCCGGATCTTCCGAAGATCTGTCACGATGCAAAAGGAAAATACCGGGCTCTGGCGAAACAGAACATTCACCTCCGCGGTGTCACTTTCGATCCCATGATTGCCGCCTATCTCCTGAACCCGGCTAAAAGCCGCTATGATCTCCCCAACCTGGCGTTGGAATCTCTGGGAATTTCCCTGACGGAGGAGGGTAAAGGGCAAATCAGCGCTCTAGAAGCCCGGCATCGAGCTGCCGTGGTATTCAAGTTGAGAGAGGCTCAGTTGGAACCTCTGCGGGAAAACGGGCTCAATGAGCTTTTTTACGAAGTGGATCTCCCCCTGGCCAGGGTGCTCGCTCGGATGGAGGACCGCGGTATCAAGGTGAATCTGGACCACCTGCGCGAGCTTTCCAAACGGATCGAGATCGACCTGGAACAATGCGTCTCCCGGATTTATGCTCTGGCCGGCACAAAATTCAACATTAATTCTCCGGCGCAGCTTCGGGAAATCCTCTTCGAGCGCTTGGGGCTCAAGCCCATCAAGAGGACCAAGACGGGGTTCTCGACCGACATGGCGGTTTTGGAAAAGCTGGCGGAGCATCACGATCTCCCCGCGGAAATCCTCTCCTACCGTCAGCTCGCCAAACTCAAGTCGACCTACATCGACGCCTTGCCCACCATGGTGGACCCCCAAACGGGCCGCATTCACACTTCCTATAATCAGACCGTAGCCGCGACAGGGCGCTTGAGCAGCAGTGACCCGAACCTGCAAAATATCCCGATTCGCACGGAGCTGGGCCGGGAGATTCGCAAGGCGTTTGCCGCTGAGCAGGGATCGCTTCTCCTGTCCGCGGATTATTCGCAGATCGAACTTCGAATCCTGGCCCACTTTGCCGGAGACGAGGTCATGCAGGAGGCGTTTCAGCGGGGCGAGGACATTCATGCCCGCACCGCCGCCGAGATCTTCGGAGTGGACTCCCTGGGAGTCACTCCCGAGATGCGCAGGGTGGCCAAAACCGTAAACTTCGGTATTGTCTATGGTCAGACGGCTTACGGATTGGCCAGCGGTTTGAACTTATCCCGGGAAGAAGCCCGGGCTTTCATCGAGCGCTACTTTCAACGTTACCCGGGGGTGAAGGCGTACATAGAAAAAATGAAAATCGAGGCCACTCAACAAGGATATGTGACCACGCTCATGAACCGAAGACGTTATCTACCCGAGCTGGAGAGTCGCGACCGCAACGTACGCGAGCTCGGCGAGCGGCTGGCCATCAACAGCCCGATCCAGGGCAGCGCTGCAGACATCATTAAAAAAGCCATGGTCCGTATCGATGGGGAACTGGAAGCCCGAAACTTCCGCACCGCCATGATCCTTCAGGTCCACGACGAGCTGGTCTTCGAGGTACCCGAGGAAGAAGTGGACCCGGTCTCCTCCCTTGTGAAGCGCGGCATGGAAGAGGTGGTATCGCTCTCCGTTCCTCTGGTTGTCGATATCCATTCCGGAAAGAACTGGAACGAAGCCCATTAAATTTCGATTTGGAGGCAGCCATGAAACAAGTGGCGTTTATCGGCCTGGGGCTCATGGGAAAACCGATGGCCCGAAACATCCTGAAGGCGGGCTATCCGCTCACCGTGCAGAACCGCACCCGGGACAAGACACGGGAACTGGAAAAGGCGGGGGCGCAAGTCGCATCGACCCCTGGCGAGGCGGCCCGCAGCGCAGACGTGGTGATCACGATGGTTTCCGATCCACCCGCCGTGCGGGAAGTCGTCCTCGGTCCGCAAGGAGTTGTCCACGGCGCGCGCCGGGGAGCAGTTCTGATCGACATGAGTACCATCTCCCCCGCAGACAGCCGCTCCCTAGCCGACGAGATGGGGAAGTTCGGCATCTCCCTTCTCGATGCCCCCGTCTCCGGCAGCGTGCAGGGAGCCACCGATGGAACTCTGGCAATCATGGTGGGAGGTGACCGCTCCATTTTCACGGAGTCGGAACCCTTGTTTCGCACCATGGGGGACAAGATCTTCTATACCGGGCCCCAGGGCAGCGGCTCAACCATGAAGATGGTCATTAACCTGGTGGGAGCGGCAGCCCTGATGTCTCTTGGAGAATCTCTTGTCCTGGGCACCAAAGCGGGACTCGACCCCAAGCAGATCATTCAAGTCCTGGAAGCCGGGGCCATGCGCTCGGCCCTAATTTCCCTCAAGGGGCCCAGGATTTTGCGCCGCGACTTCTCCGCCCAGTTCCCCCTGAAGCTCATGCACAAGGACCTGGGTCTTATCCTGGCTACTGCAGCCCGCGAAGGGGTTTCACTCCCCGTCACAGCGCTGATCAAAGAGCTTTATCAAGTCGCATGCAGCCGCAATCAGGGCGATCTGGATTATTCAGCGATCATCACGATACTGGAGGAACTCAACGGGGTCACGGTAGCAGAACATGATTGACAAAGACGAGATCCTGCGCCGCTTGGAATCCCTTCCCGGCCCTCGTCCCTTGCCCCTCAAGGAACTCATTCATCTTTTTCGTATCCCAGCAGAGCGGCGCCCGGCATTTCGCCGGCTCGTGCGTCAACTCGCCCGGGAAGGAGACCTGATCCGTGTGGGAGCAAACCGCTATAGCCTTCCCGGCCGCCTGAATCTCATCACCGGAAAAATCCAGATTCACCACGAAGGGTACGGGTTCCTCACCCCCGAAGGGAAGAAGGGGGACGATATCCATATTCCCGAGCGCTTCACAGGCGGAGCCATGGACGGGGACAAAGTCCAGGTTCAGGTGTCTTCGTCTGCGCGCTACCGGAAATCATCCGGGCAGGTTGTCCGGATTCTGGAGCGCGCTCACTCCTCGGTGGTCGGAGTGCTGGACACCCGGGGAAAATCGTTTGTTCTCATCCCGCAAAATCGCCGGCTCGGCGAAGTTCAGATCTTGAAAAAAGACAGCGCGGGCGCCCGCAGAGGCTTGGCGGCTGTTGCGGAGATTAGCGAGTATCCCGAGCATGGAAATCTCGCCCGGGGCCGGGTCACGGAAGTTCTCGGTGATCCCGAAGACCCTGAGGTAGAGGTAGAAATTATCCTGAGGAAATACGGCATTCCGGGCCCTTTCCCGGAGCGGGTCCTCAAGGAAGCCGCTTCCTGCCCCCAGCAGGTCCGCCCGGAAGATTTCACCGGAAGACTCGATTTGAGAGATCTGATCACCTTCACAATTGACGGGGAAACAGCCCGGGACTTTGATGACGCCGTCTCCATCGAGAAGACATCAGGCGGCACTTACCGTCTGGGAGTTCATATTGCCGACGTGAGCCACTACGTTCGGGAAGGTTCTCTTCTGGACCGGGAAGCCCGCAACCGGGGAAACAGCGTCTACTTTCCCGATCGGGCCGTTCCCATGCTTCCGGAGCCCCTTTCGGCAGGCATCTGCAGCTTGAAGCCCGCAGAGGATCGACTCGCTCAATCCATCTTCCTGGATTTCGATTCCAGGGGAAATGTCTTGGGCACCCGCTTTGCCGACGCCGTGATCCGCAGCCACCAACGTTTCACCTATACGATTTTTGCCAAACTTCTCGAGCACAGCGATCCGGTTCTGGAGAAACAGTACTCCTCCTTGATCCCCTCCGTGCAGCTCATGGGGGAATTGGCGAAAATCCTGCGGGCGCGCCGTATGTCCCTGGGGAGTCTGGACTTCGACCTGCCCGAGGCGGACGTCATCCTGGACAGCGACGGGCAGGTGGAGAGCATCTTGCGCCAGGAGCGCAACGACGCCCACAAGCTCATCGAGGAATTCATGCTGGCGGCAAACCAAGCCGTGGCCTTCTACATCGTTGACCACGGAGCCCCGGGTCTGTACCGAGTCCATGAACCCCCCGATCCGCTGAAGATCGCAGATCTAGCCGCATTCCTCGAAACACTGGGCTACACCCTTCCCGATCCCGAATCGGTCCGCCCCCGGGACCTGATGGACATCCTCGAAAGAGCCCAAGGCAAGCCCGAAGAACGCCTTCTCAACATGCTCGTTTTGCGATCCCTTCGCCAAGCCCGCTATGCTTCTGAAAACCTGGGGCACTTCGCCTTACATTTCGAGTACTACACTCACTTTACTTCCCCCATCCGTCGCTACCCGGACCTGATCGTGCATCGGGTCCTGCGCCGCCTGCGCCACAGCAAAGCTTCGGCCTCCGCAGACCGTGAGGCTGCCACAAACAATCTGGCTGCCATCGCGGAACACTCCTCCTGGACGGAGCGCCGGGCCGACGAAGCCGAGCGTGACCTCGTGGACTTGAAGAAGATCCAGTTCATGGGTAAGCACCTGGGGAGTGAGTTTTGGGGGCA
>DATEAK010000142.1:0-6499 GCA_035288405.1 bacterium
TCTGAAACGTGGCCCACATGGTGCTCATACTACCTCCGCGAGCTGCCCCTCCTGAGAACCGCACCAGGAGAAACACGCACCAGTTAATTCCTTATTTGGAATACAATTCAACAACCAGCTGTTCCTGGATCGGGGTCGTGATATCTTCCCGGACCGGCAGGCTCTTGACCGCTGCCTTCATCTTCTCTCGATCCAAATCTAACCAGGGGGGAATGCCCCTCTGCTCGACCCGCTCCAGAGCAGACTTGATTACTTCCTTCTCCGTACTCTTGGGGCGAACCGCGACCACTTCGCCGGCCGTCACCAGGTAAGAAGGAATATTGACCTTCCGGCCATTCACCATGAAATGGTTCTGACGAACAAGCTGACGGGCCTGGCGCCGGGAGGTAGAAAAGCCGCAGCGGTAGACCACATTGTCAAGCCTACGCTCCAGAAGGGAGAGCAGGTTCTCCCCGGTGACCCCTTGCATCTTGTCTCCCTTGAGGAAATAGTTGCGAAATTGCCTTTCAAAAATGCTGTAAATGCGCCGGACCTTCTGCTTCTCCCGCAGCTGAAGACCGAATTCGGTAACCTTGGAGCGTTTCTGCCCGTGCTGTCCCGGGGGATAATTCCGCTTCTCGATCGCGCATTTGTCCCCCATGCAACGTTGTCCCTTAAGAAAAAGCTTCGTCCCCTCCCGCCGGCAATGGCGGCAGACAGGACCTAGATATCGCGCCAAACTTTATCCTCCCATTTTCCAGAAAACAAATCAGACCCTGCGCCTTTTCGGAGGTCTGCATCCATTGTGCGGGATCGGAGTCACGTCCCGAATCAGGGTAATCTCCAGCCCGGCGGCCTGCAAGGAGCGAATGGCGGACTCCCGCCCGCTGCCTGGCCCCTTTACCAGGACCGAGACCCGCCGCATGCCTTGCTCCATCGCTTTCTTGGCGACCGCCTCGGCAGCAATCTGGGCGGCAAACGGTGTGCTTTTCCGAGAGCCCTTGAAACCCTGTGTTCCGGCGCTCGCCCAGGCGATGGTGCTTCCCGAGACATCGCTGATGGTAATCAGGGTATTGTTGAAAGTGGCCTGAATGTGAGCAACTCCCTCACTGACATTCCAGCGCTCTTTCTTTTTTCCAGCTCCCTTTTTCTTGGCCTTTGCCATATGCTCTCCTTAAATCCTCTTACTCAGCCGCCTTGGCCCTGGCCCCAATGGTGCGCCGGGGTCCTTTACGGGTCCGGGAGTTCGTGCGGGTTCTCTGACCGCGGACCGGGAGCCCCCGCCTGTGCCGGAATCCCCGGTAACATCCGATATCCATAAGCCGCTTGATATCCATGGATCGGTCCCGACGCAGATCTCCCTCGACCTGAAACTCCTGTTGGATGATCGCCTGGAGTTTACTGAGTTCCTTCTCGGTGAGATCCTTCACTCTGGCGTCCTTGCCGATCTGTGCAGAGTCGAGAATTTTCTTGGCGGAGGTCCGACCGATACCATAGATGTAAGTCAGACCGATCTCAACTCGCTTTTCTGCCGGGATGTCCACTCCTGCGATTCTGGCCACTGCCTAATCCTCCCCGCTCATTTCTGGCGCTGTTTGTGCTTGGGATTTTCGCACAAGACTCGCACCACGCCTTTCCGGCGGATCACCTTACACTTGTTGCAAATGGGTTTTACCGAGGCGCGCACCTTCACTTCTTTATCTCCCTTACTTGAACCGGTAGACGATCCGCCCCCGGGTTAAATCATAGGGGGACAGCTCCACTTTCACCCGATCCCCGGGCAGGATTCGAATAAAATGCATGCGCATTTTTCCCGAGATGTGAGCCAACACCTTGTGACCGTTTTCCAGCTCAACCCGGAACATGGCATTTGGAAGAGGCTCAGTGACCGTCCCTTCAACCTCAATGGGCTCTTCCTTCTCCATACCCTCTTGCAAACCTCCCTTAATGGAAGCGGCTGAGAACATCGCAGCCGTCTTTCGTTACGGCCACGGTGTGTTCGAAGTGGGCTGAAAGACTCCCATCCTGCGTCACCACAGTCCAGTTATCGTCCAAAATCCGCACGTCGCTCGTCCCCACATTGACCATCGGTTCAACGGCCAGAACCATCCCCTCTTTCAGCCGGGGGCCCCGCCCTGGAGGACCGAAGTTGGGGATCTGCGGTTCCTCGTGAAGTGAGGTGCCGATCCCGTGCCCCACAAAAATCCGCACCACAGAAAACCCTTCCCTTTCAACCGCCGTCTGGATCGCGTGAGAAATATCCGAGAGCCAGTTATTTTCCCGCACCTCCCGCAAGCCGGACTCCAGGGACGTGCGGGTGACCGCGAGCAGTTTTTTGGCCGATTCGGTGATCTTCTCCACGCCCACAGTGATGGCGGCATCACCGTAGTACCCCTCGTATAAGGAGCCCAGATCCAGGCTGATCACATCCCCCTCCTGCAGCTTCCGCTTTGCCGAGGGGATGCCATGAACCACTTCCTCGTTAATCGAGGCACACAGGGACATGGGAAACCCCCTATACCCTTTGAAAGCAGGCGCGGCGCCCCGTTCCATCAAGAACTGCTCGGCAATGTCATTCAGCTCCAGTGTGGTGATTCCCGGCTCCACCACCTTCTCCAGATGCTGCAAAGCATCGGCCACGATCTGACAACTTGCTCGGATCTTCTCGACCTCCTCCGGAGACTTCAAAATGATCACGACGCCAAAGACCCCTGCAGACAGCTCCGGATTCGGGAGAACACTTCCGCCACAGCGCCCACACCGTCCACCCTCAAGAGCTTTCCCTTCTTCTGATAATAGTCGATCAAGGGCTGGGTTTGCTCCCGGTAGACCGTGAGCCTGCGGCGGATGGTATCTTCTCGATCGTCCTCCCTCTGACAAAGCTCGCCTCCGCACTTGGGACAGGAAGAGCCCGGCTGGCCCTGGTTGAAAGTCTCACCGCATCCCCGGCAGGTCCGGCGCGCTGACAGCCGGCCCAACAGTTCAACTTCATCCACCTCCACGCTGACAACGGCATCGATCGCCTGGTGGTGCTCTTCCAATGTCTTTTCGAGCCCGTCGGCCTGAGCTGCCGTGCGGGGGAACCCGTCCAGGATAAACCCCTTTGCGCAATCCGGCTTCTGGATCCGCCCGTCGATGAGCCGGATCATAAGATCGTCGGGGACCAAGGCCCCGCGTTCCATGTACGCCTTGGCTTCCTTGCCCAGTGCGGATCCCGATTTTACCGCCGCGCGCAGAATGTCCCCCGTGGAAATCTGCGGAACTCCTAAATGCTCCACAAGTAGCTTGGCCTGGGTTCCCTTCCCAGCTCCCGGTGCTCCGAGCAGGATCATCCGCATCCTAATCCCTTAATCCCCTTATCCCCTGCGCCCGCGCAGCCTGCCTTTTTTCATGAAGCCTTCGTAGTTCCTCATCACCAGGTGGGACTCGACCTGCTGCATGGTGTCCATGGCCACACCCACGACGATCAGGAGAGCCGTCCCTCCGAAATAGAAGGGGACTCTCATGTGCTGGATGAGATACGTAGGCAAGATAACGATCACAGAGAGGTAGATGGCTCCAGTAAAGGTGAGACGAGACAGAATCCGATCTACAAATTGCGACGTGTTCTTCCCCGGACGAATGCCGGGGACGAACCCACCGGACTTTTTCAGATTGTCCGCGACGTCATCCGGATTGAAAATAATCGCGGTGTAAAAGTAAGCAAAAAAGAAGATGAGAAGCACCGTGAGCAATGTGTATAGAAGTCCTCCCGGGGAAAGGCTCGAGGATACGGACTGTATCCAGGGGATATCGGCAAACTGGGCGATCGTGGCCGGGAAGGCAATGATCGATGAAGCAAATATGGGAGGGATGACGCCGGAGGTATTGATCTTGAGGGGCAGGTAGGTACTCTGCCCTCCATAGACGCGCCGACCCACAACCCGCTTGGCCGACTGGATCGGAATCTTCCGGTAACCGCTCTCCAAGACCACGATCACCCCGATCACGACAACCATCATAGCGAGCAAGACCAGCATGAGAAGCGGGGCCAGCTCTCCCGTGCGAATCAGGCTCAAGGTATTGCCGACGGCCCGGGGTATGCCGGTCACAATGCCCGCAAAAATGATCAGGGAGATCCCATTGCCGATTCCCCGCTCGGTAATCTGCTCCCCAAGCCACATGATGAACACCGTGCCGGCGGTCAGGGTCAAGATCGTCAGAAGACGGAACGACCATCCGGGCAGCGGTACGACGGGCACGCCTCCGGGGCTCGTCATCTTTTCCAAACCGATGCTGATCCCGAAGGACTGGACGACGCTGAGGACGACGGTGCCATAGCGAGCGTACTGGTTCAGCTTCTTGCGTCCCTGTTCCCCCTCTTTCTTGAGTTTGGCCAGGGTGGGAAAAACGACCGAGAGCAGGTCCAGGATAATCGAGGAGCTGATGTACGGCATGATTCCCAAGGCAAAAATAGTCATCTGGCCCAAGGCCCCTCCGGAGAACATGTCAAAGAACCCGAAGATAGTTCCCTGGGTCCGCGCAATGAACTCGGCGAGCGCTTCTCCATTGATTCCCGGTGTGGGAATATGTGCGCCGATACGGTAGACGGCCAGGAGGGCTACTGTATAGAAAACGCGGCGCTTGAGTTCTGGAATTCTGAAGATATTCTGGATGCTGTCAACGGCCAAGCCCGATCACCTCCGCCTTTCCTCCGGCTGCAGCAATCTTCTCCAGCGCCGTCTTACTAAAAGCGCTGGCCTGAACCGTAAGGGAAACCGGCAGATCTCCGTTTCCCAGGACCTTAACTCCGTCTCCCAGCTTCCTGAGGATCCCCTTCTCTTTGAGGAGCTCCGGGGTAACCAGGGTACCTGCGGAAAACCGCTGCAAATCCCGCAGATTGACCACCGCATAGCAACGCTTGAAAATGTTGGTGAACCCCCCCTTTGGAAGGCGCCTCTGCAGGGGCATCTGTCCCCCTTCAAACCCGGGGCGCGTCCCGCCGCCGGAGCGTGCATTTTGCCCCTTGTGCCCTTTGCCCGAGGTTTTGCCGAGCCCCGACCCGATTCCGATCCCACGCCGCTTGCGCTTCTGCCTGGATCCACGACGGGGCTTTAGGGTACCGATCCTCATCAGGCCTCCTCCACTTCCACCAGGTGTGCAATCTTGGCAATCATTCCTCGGATTTCCGGAGTATCGAGACGGACAACCGTCCTGTGGAGTTTTCCCAAACCCAGACCCCGCAACACCTGCCGCTGCGAATCAGGCCGGCCTATGGCGCTACGAATCTGGGTAACGGCCAGCTTTTTTTGTGACCTTTCTCGAACCACTATGCTCTCTCCCGCATTAAGCTTCTGCGGCCCCTGCCGCCGGCTCGCCCAACGTCTTCCCCCGCATCCGGCTTACATATTCCGCGCTTCGTAATTGCAGCAACCCTTCCATGGTTGCCTTGACTACGTTGTGGGGATTGCTGGATCCCAGGCACTTGGTCAGGATATCCCGCACACCGGCCATCTCCATAATCGCCCGAACCGCCCCTCCGGCAATCACGCCGGTCCCTTTGGAGGCGGGCTTCATGAGCACCCGGCTGGCGCTAAAAGCCCCGGTGATTTGGTGAGGAATCGTGTGCCCTTTTAAGGAGATCGAGACCAGACTCCGTTTGGCTTTTTCGATGGCTTTGCTGATCGCCTCGGGAACCTCGTTGGCTTTTCCCAACCCGATCCCGACTCTTCCGGATTTGTCCCCGACCACGACCAGCGCGCTGAAACTGAAACGGCGGCCTCCTTTGACCACCTTAGCCACACGGTTAATGAAAATAATCTTGTCGGTCAGTTCTCTTTCAGCGCGCTCATCATCAGGCAAGACGGTGTACTCCTCTCAAAAAATCAGTCCCTTTTCCCTGGCTCCATCGGCTACAGCCTTGACCCGCCCATGGTAGAGGTAGCCGTTCCGATCGAAGACCACACTGCTAACCCCCTTCTCCAAAGCCTTCACGGCCAGGAGTTCACCCAAGAATTTGGCCGCCGCTACATTGCCCCCCTTGCTAGACTGACTTTTGAAGTCCCCGTGCAAGCTGGTCTGGGTCAGCAACGTGCAACCGTTCGCATCATCGATTAACTGCGCATAAATATGCCGGGCGCTCTTGAACACGCACAAGCGGGGGCGAGCGGGAGTCCCTTTGACCTTCTTCCGGACCCGCTTTTGCCGTGTCTTGTGCCTCATCGCCAATCGTTTCTGTCGGTTCACTGACTGGATTCCTTCCTACTTGCTTACTTGGCGCCGGTCTTACCTTCCTTGCGCCGGATCTTTTCTTCTACGTACTTGATCCCTTTTCCCTTGTAAGGCTCGGGCGGCCTCAGCGCCCGGAGGTTGGCCGCCACCTGGCCCACGAGATGCTTGTCGATCCCGCCCACGATCACCCGGTTCTTTTCCACTTCGAAGTGGATGCCATCAGGAACCGGAACCACGATCGGGTGAGAATAACCCAGCTGAAGCGTCAGGTTCTTGCCTTGCACTTGAGCCCTGTACCCCACTCCGTTGA
>DATEAK010000143.1:0-5730 GCA_035288405.1 bacterium
TGCCCCATTCGACAATGTTCAGCAACCCCCAGAGTTGCGTCTGAGGCTGCCTGTCATTGCCCGTGGCGCCCCATAGCATGAACACCTTGCCGTCCTTCAAGGCCATGGACGGATTGGAGGTGTGCCTCACCTTCTTGCCGGGCATGACCAGGTTGGGATTGCCCTCGTCCGTATTGAACATGGGCATTCTGTTGTTCATGTTGATCCCGGTGCCCGGGACGACCAGGAAGTTGGACCCCTGGCTCGTGGTTACGGCCATGGCGTTTCCCTCCGCGTCCGTGACGTGGAACGTGGTCGTCCCCAGCTCCCGAAGGTCGATTCCACCCGGGATGGGCCACTCGATGGCTTTGCTCATGTCGATGCGCTTGCGCTGCTCCGCGGCGTACTCCTTCGACAGAAGCCTGTCCAGGGGGATCTTCACAAACTTGGGGTCTCCAATGTACTGGAACCGGTCCGCGAAAGCGAGCTTTTGGGCTTCCGACAAGAGGTGGATCGTTTCCGGGTCGTTTCTCTTCATCTTCTTGAGGTCATAGCCTTCCAGGATGTTCAGCGCCAGAACCTGGGTGATCCCCTGGCTGTTCGGAGGGCAGGCATAGACCTCATAACCGCGGTAGGTGACCTTGAGCGGTGTAACGAATTCGGCGTGAAAGCCCTCGAAATCCTTGAGCTCGAAGAGTCCGCCCTGTTTCTTCGAGAAATCCATAATTTTTCCGGCAATGGGTCCCCGGTAATAGTGGTCGCTCGCGGCTTGCAGTGCGGCCTTCCTTCCCTTCCCCAGATTCTTTTGCTCGACTTCCGCCAGCTCCCGGTAAGTCTTCGCCATGTCCTTCTGGTAAATGATGTCGCCCGCCTTATAGGGCTTCCCGTCTTTGAGATAGATGGCTGCCGTGTCGGGCATCGACGCGATCTCGACCTTCAGTCTCTCGTTCCATTCGGCGAAGTCCGGGCTTACGGGCACGCCCTTCTCGGCCAGTTCGATGGCGGGCGCCAGGATGTCCTTCAGGCTCAATCTTCCATATTCCTTCAGGAGCTGGATCCAGCCGTCCCAGGCTCCGGGGACATTCGCCTGGTGCATGCCGTAGGCGGAGAGATCGGGGTTCCTGAAGAACTCGGCAGTAGCATGGGTGGGGGCGGGGCCGACGCCGTCCAATGCCTTCACGCTCCCGGTCTTCTTCTCATAGTAGAGAGCCCAGGTGCCGCCGCCCAGGATGTTGGAAAACCAGGGTTCCACGACTCCCAGCACTGCCGCCGTCGCCACCGCGGCGTCGGCCGCGGTGCCTCCCTTTTGCAGGATGCGCAACCCGGCTTCAGAAGCCAGATAATGATTCGCCACCACCATGCCGTGCGTGCCTGAGACGGGAGGTTTCGCCCAGGATGGAGGGGCTGCAATGAACAAGGCTAGAGCCACCCACAGGAGAAGTGCGAGCGGAACTGAAAGAAGAGCCCATCTGCCTCCATTTCTGTAGGTACTCATGTTCCCTTTCTCCTTAGGCAGATCTCACGGGCCTGCCGTCGCAACGACAGTCCGCTCCGCCTTGAACTCCGCGCCGTGGATGGCCCCTCGTTCCTCTGCTGATGTTATCTGTCGCTCATCGCCATAGATTCGCCGGTTCTATGGACAATCTTCCCTCCCACGATTGTCATCAAGACTTTGATGTCCCTTATCTCGTCCTCCGGAACCGTGAGATAGTCCTTATTAAGGACGGCCAGATCTGCATACTTCCCCTTTTCAATCGATCCTTTGACATTCTCCTGAAAGGACAGATAAGCTCCGTTGATCGTCATGGCCCGGAGCGCCTGCTCTCGGCTCAACTTCTCGGCGGGAGTGCAGAGCTCGCCGGATTGCCAATCCTTCCGGGCCACTGCCGCCCAAAGGGTGTTGAAAGGATTGATTGGCACGTTGTCCGAGGCGAGAACGAGGGGCAAGCCGGCCTCGATCATGCTTTTGTAGGGGGCGAGATTAGCCTGCTTTTCCTGCGGCATCGTCTTCAGACGCGCAATTCCCGAGATCGACACCTGCTTGGTGGGGATGACGGTCGGGATAACCCCGAGCTGCTTCATCTGTTCGATGTTCTTCGGAGTCACCTCAAGTAAATGCTCCACAACCCAGCGCCTGCCGGGAAGGGAGAAGGTCTTGTTCACGTCCTCATATGCGGCCAACGTGGCATCCAGGGACTTCTGATCAGCGGTAATGGCGTTCACCCGCAGGCCGTATTTGGCGGAGACCTCCGCTGTGTTTCGGAACTGCTCGGGCGTCGGAGCGTCAACGTAATACGCCGCCCAGGCCGTGTAGGGGACTTCTCCTATTCTGAGTCTTGCCACGTGAGGACTCCCTCCGGACTGCAGGAAAATTCCGCTGATCCTCAGCATATCGTCGCCGAAGCCAGGGCCATCCGCGTACGCCGCCCAGTCCCGGATCATCTCATCCAGGTCGGGTTTGACGGCCTTTCCCGGCGTCGGGCTGATCAGCAGATGGCTGCGCACGGTCAATTCACCCTTGGCCCACAACTCCTTGTACGCCCTTATGACCTCCGAAGAGATGCCGTGCCCCTCGTATGTGCTGGTGGTCCCTACCGCGTTGTACCGTCTCATAGACTCCTTCAATGCCGCCACTCGAATTTCGTGGGTGAAGCGAGGCACTACCTTCATCAGGCTGAATTCCACAGAGGGCACAAAGCTCTTCTCGCTGATGACTCCCGTGGGCTCTCCCGTAGCCGGGTCCTTCTCAATCGTGATCCCGTCATACGGAGGCTGCGTGTCCTTGGTAATCCCCGCCAGCCTGAGGGCATAGCTATTGGCGATGGACACGACAGGAGGCTTGTCCCAGTAACCCCAGATGCTCCGGATGTAAACCGGGTTATTCGGCGAAACCTTATCCAGATCCCGGCGATTCGGGAATCTCTTCTCCTTTAGAATCCCGGGGACGTTTGAAAAGAAAGGATAATCGCCGATCGGCATGGTGACGACCCATTCGCCCGGCTTCTTTGTTTGAACTTCCCGTTCGATAATCTTCAAAATATCGTCAATGGATCTCACGCCGTCCAGAGACGGGTAAGCGAACTTCAACCCCTCCCGGTCCATATGGGCGTGCCCGTCTATGAAACCCGGAACGACGGTTTTTCCACGCAGGTCGATGACCTCGGTGCTGGGTCCAGCCAGGCTCCCTATCTCCTGGTTCGACCCGACCCCAACGAACCTACCATCTTTGACGGCGACGGCTTCAACGATGCTGAAGTTTTTGTCTACCGTGACGATCTTCCCATTCACCAGGATCTTATCCGGCGCCGGATCCTGCACAGCGGCAAGTGCCATAGAACCGAAAAATATGGGAAGCAACAAGATTGAGGCGATTGCCACAATCAGAGTGAACCTCGATTTCATCGTACTTCCTCCCACAGTCGGGCAAGTTACCAGGTCGCCACCCCTGCCGAGCTGCGCGACTCCGCACCACCGACAAAAAGTCCTGTCTTCGGATCAACCACGATCATGTTCATGGTCGCGAACGTCCCCCGCGTTACGACCTTGTGCCCTTTTGCTTTAAGAGCATTGACGACCTCCGGTGAAAACTTATTCGGCTCAAGCTCCAGGTTGTTGGTAACAGCGTGAGGATGACTCACGTTCGGGAAAGTGTTTATGATGATCCTCCCGGCATCGACACTTTCTTGAGGGTTCATACCCCATTCCACGACATTCAAGAACCCCCAGAGTTGAGTCTGTGGTTGCCTGTCGGCTCCCGTTGCCCCCCAGAGCATGAAAACTTTTCCGTCCTTCAAGGCCATGGCGGGGTTGGAAGTATGTCTCACCTTTTTCCCGGGCATCACCAGGTTCGGGTTCCCCTCGGCGATTTCGAACATCCGCATCCTGTTGTTCATAACGATGCCGGTGCCCGGAACCACCAGGAAGTTGGCCCCGATGCTGGTGGTTACAGCCATGGCATTGCCTTTGGGATCTACAATGTGAAAGGTTGTCGTCCCGATATCCCCGCTCGCGAGACCCCCGGGGATGGGCCACTCCATGGCTTTGTTCATGTCGATGCGCTTGCGCTGCGCGGCTGCGTACTCTTTCGACAAGAGTTGCTCCAGGGGGATCTTGACGAACTTGGGATCTCCGATGTAGTTGTACCGGTCGGCGAAGGCGAGCTTCTGTGCCTCCGAGAGCAGGTGAATAGTCTCCGGGTCATTCCTCTTCATATTCTTGAGGTCATAGCTTTCCAGTATGTTCATTGCCAGGAGCTGGGTTATCCCCTGACTGTTCGGAGGGCACCCGTAGATTTCAATACCGCGATAATCAACCTTTACCGGCGTGGCAAATTCGGCATGAAAGCTCTCGAAGTCCTTCAGCTCAAAGAGCCCGCCGCTCTTCTTCTGGCAAGCGACTATTTTTTTCGCGATGGGTCCCCGGTAAAAGTAGTCGCTTGCCGCCTGCAGGGCTGAGCTCCTTCCCTTCTTGAGATTCCGTTGCTCAATCCTCACAAGTTCCCGATACGTTTTGGCGAGATCTTTCTGGTAGACGATCTCGCCTACTTTATAGGGTTTCCCGTCCTTGAGATAGATTGCCGCCGTATCCGGCATGGTCGCGATCTCGTCCTTGAGCCGGGTGTTCCATTCCTCGAAATCAGCGTCTGCAGGGATCCCGGTTTCGGCCAGCTCGATGGCGGGGGCAAGAATATCCTTCAGGCTCAGCTTGCCGTATTTCTTCAGGAGAAGAATCCATCCGTCCCAAGCTCCGGGTACGTTCGCCTGGTGCATCCCGTAAGCGGGAAGATCCGGGTTCCTGAAAAACTCGGCCGTGGCATGGGTCGGAGCCGGTGCCACACCGTCCAGAGCGGTCACGTTGCCGGTTTTCTTATCGTAGTGAAGCGCCCAGGTGCCGCCGCCAAGAATATTTGTGAACCACGGCTCGACAATTCCCAGCACGGCTGCGGTAGCAACTGCGGCATCAGCTGCGGTCCCTCCTTTTTGCAGCATTCTCAACCCCGCTTCGGAAGCAAGATAGTGATTGGACACGACCATTCCGTGAGTGCCCGAGACGGGTCGCTTCGCCCAGGACACGTGGGGCATGGAAAGGACGACGATCATGGGCAGGAAAAACAGCCCGGCCAGAAGACGGAGAAGTTCCTTCCTGGTGAATGAATACGGCTTCACGTTCCCATCCTCCCTTTGCAATTGTTTCGAACCTAATTTTAAATATAGGGAGGCTCTTTTCTTCAACAATAGATTTTTCACATTTCTGAAAGTTTCCCGCGCGAATTCCGGGCAGGATTCGGAACGGCAAGAAAGAGACTGGAAAGGACGTGTTGATAATCTATACAACTGGGTGGCGGAAGTTAGGCGAAGTTTATTGGACCGGCATTAGTACAGGAACATGGGCTTGTGGAGCACGTGAGCTACTTTTGGTTTGTAGTTCTCTACGTCGTACAGTTCATCAACGTCCACGTGCTTCACTCCCTGCGTCAGGGTCTCGATGGGCACCGTCGTGTACTTCCCTTCCCGCAAGGCCACCATCTTCCCGAAGTCCTTCTTCAAGGCGAGATCCGTAGCAAGATTTGCAAAGCTGATCGCCACCATTCGATCCAGGGCATCCGGCTCTCCGCTCCTCATCATGTAGGCCACCCTCTGGTAAACCGTGTGGATACCAAGGATCTCTTTAATTGCTTCTTCCGTCAACATCCCGATGCCGCCCAGTTTCCGATGCCCGTAGGCATCCTGCTGGCCGTACTCCATAACTTTC
>DATEAK010000144.1:0-3228 GCA_035288405.1 bacterium
AGTTTTCATGGACCGGGAACCAGCCGGCATTGCCCCGCAGGAAATTACCCGACCGGACGGTTCCCGTTCAGATACGGATCAAGAAGACCTCGACTCCACCGCCCCACGGGACGACATGGACCTGGAGTGGGAAACCTTCTGGCCTGAGGACTTCAGCTGCGGCTGAAGCTGGTGAGGAGCCCCGTGGGGGCTTACACCCCAATGCGAAAAGGGATCACCCCATCCCTCATAATTCCAACCGGGTCACCACTCCTTGCAGCTTGCTGGCCGGCAGCTTGTAGAATTGCACAAAGTTGGGGGTCAGCTTCTTGACCAGAGAAAAAATCCGCCAGACCGGATTGCCCGTGACGATATCTTCAATCCCGTAAAAAATGACCTTTTCCTGTATGCCGTTCTCTCGGAGAAGACTCTCCAGGTCGAATACCTCCATGTAGCCCGCCCGTATCTGAAGACCGTCAAGCCCGGATCCAATTCCTGTTGTCAATTGCGTTTTGATACCGAAGGGTCCATCGGTCCTGATAATGGAGATCAGAACGTTTCGTTCGTAGATGATGTTGCTCCGCAGGATGCAGTGAACGATGTACGGCGGCACGTGTTTCCATTCCCTCGTGAAGAAAAGAGCGGTGCCGGGGATATTTTTCTCCTTGGCGTAGATCATTTCGTAGCTCACGAGGAACGTTTCCAGATCGAGGGGCCTCAGACTCCGGTACAAGACGCGCTGCCCGCTCGTCCAGATGAGAATGGTGACAAAGGGGATCGAGGCCAGAATGATCGACCAGTAGCCGCCATGGGGGATCTTGTTGAGATTGGCAATGAGAAAGAGAAGGTCCACCAAGGTCACGGCGACGGCGACGGGAATCTTCCACTTTCCGGCGCTGTGGGCAAAGATCATGACCATCAGGATGCCGGTAATGGTCATGGTGCCGGTCACCGCCAGCCCGTAGGCGGCCGCCAGGTTTCCCGATTTCTCGAAGATCAGCATGATGAAGATGACCAGCGCCATGAGGATCCAGTTGACGGAACCGATGTAAATCTGGGATTTGAGATGGCTCGAGGTGTAGTCGAACTTCAGGAGGGGCATGATATGAGTGGTAATCCCCTGATAGACGATGGAATAAACCCCGCTGATCATCGCCTGGGAAGCAATGACCGTGGCCAAGACCGTGAGGACGAGAAAAGGAATATAAAGGAAAGACGCCTGCCACTGGATCATTCGAAACAGAATCTCCTTGGCCTCCGGATGGGTGAGGGCGAACGCTCCTTGCCCCAGATAATTCAGGACGAGCGCTGCAAAAACGAAGTGCCACCCTCTTATAATCGGACGTCGCCCCAGTTGTCCCATGTCGGCGTACAGGGCTTCTCCTCCCGTGGCACAGAGGATGACCTCGGAGAGGATGACAAAGCCGGCTAGCCCGTTGTCCATGAAGAACTTGACCGCATAGTGAGGGCTCACGGCCTGAAGGACTTGGGGCTGGGCGGCTATGGAAACAATGCCGGAAACGGCCAGGGCTCCAAACCAGAAAGCCATGATCGGGCCAAAGGTGCTCGCCACCTTGTCGGTCCCCTCAAACTGGAATATAAAAAGAAAGATGGCGATCACGGACGCGATGAGGATCAGTGTGCCATGGTGGAGGGTCTCCAGGCCGGGGATGAGGCGCATCCCCTCCACGGCGGAAAGGATGCTGATCGCGGGCGTGATCACCCCGTCCCCCAGGAGGAGAGAGACTCCGACAAAGGAGAGAAAGCTGACGAAGGCAGCGTGTCTTCCCGACTTCAGGAGCCGGACGAGAATCTCCTTGAGAACGATGGTCCCCCCTTCCCCCTTTCTGCCGAGACTCATGGCAAGCCAGGAATACTCGACAGTCACAAGAATCACGAGGGTCCAGACCACCAGGGAGAGTATGCCGAAGATATTGTCCCGGGTCGGGCTGATCAGCAAGAAGATGACGGTCAGGGTATAGATGGGACTGGTGCCGATATCACCGAACACGAGCCCCATCGATTTGATGACCCCGCCCCAATAAGAATCAGTGTGGTTATTGGCCAATCCGCTCTCCCTTCACGTTAACAAGGCGGGACAACTTCTTCTTTGCCGCCGGATCCCGGCAGAGTCGAGATTCGAACAAATCTTCCCTTTGCTGACCACTCCGAGGAAGCGAGCGCAGCAAATCCGGAAGACTTAACGGAAAATGGGGGATCGATTGTTCCTAGCGAAGCGACGCCGGGTCGATCTGGATGTCCCAGAGGACTTTTTCCTGTTCAGAGTCCAGGGCCGGGCAGTAGTTGTCCACTTCCAGCAGAACTCCGCAGCCGGGACAAGAATACTCCTGATAGACAACAAACAGGGTATCCCCGGAAGCAGGGCGGCGCCGGGGAATTTCCGCGAGATCTCGTTCCCGGTAGGCAGCATGCTTCTTGTAATTTTCAGTGGCCTCGCAGAACTCGTAGCCGCACCGGGAGCAGAAGATTGCCGCTTTGCCGTCGGGCCGCTTCTTCATATCCAGAGAATCGTGGATCTTCATGCTCGCCTCCCTGCCGTGGCGCGGCGTTCTGCCCGCATCTTCTCCCGTAGTGTCGCAGTTTCCTCCGGTAGAGCTTCCCCCGTCTTTGGATCCAGCACGACACCGTAAACGTTGCGCGCCACCTCAGGCGAAACGGCAAGTCGCTTCACATCGCGAACGACCAGAGCCGGATCCCGCTCCAGCGGATCTCCGAACCCTCCGCCTGCTCCCTGACGGGAAGAGAAGACATCGCCATCTTTGAGGGGAATCGACGGATAGGAGGATGTCGGATAGAGATGCTCTCCTTTCAGTTGATCGAGATCCGCAAACGTCGTGATGCTTCGGGAGTTCTGAAAGAGGTCAAGAACGTTCGAGCCCCGCACGATGTGGGCCTCCTGCGGGCCCGTGGGATAACCACCGAACATTCCCCAGTTCGCCGGAGTGCGGCGGCCGGCGCCGAAAAATCCGAGTCGGAAATTTTCGGTGCCATGAATCTTGTAAACCATCTCCGGCGCCATACCCCCTCGAAACTTGCCGTGCCCTCCCGAGTCCAGAGCCTGCCAGCGAGACAGGTAGAGGATAGGCAAATTCGATTCCAGCATCTCGATGTCGATGATGTTTGATTGGGGATTCATCATGTTGGCCCCGGTATCCACCCCATCGCGCGCGGGAGTGGCCCCCACGCCGGCCGCAAAGCCTTCCAGGATCGCCCCGGCCACAATCTGGC
>DATEAK010000145.1:0-14098 GCA_035288405.1 bacterium
GAATGATCCTCTCGACCCCCTTACGGGTGTTTACCTCCTCCTGCAGGGCCACCTCATCCGGGGTCCATTTCTTAAAGATCCCGCCAATGCCCACGTAGAGCCCTTCGGTGTTTTCCCGGAAGACTACGAAGTTGATGTCGCCGACTCCTTTCCCCTTCAGGGGACAGAGAGAGTTGTGCAGGAGACGGACCGGGCGGTGATTGATGAACAGATCCAGTTGGAAACGCATTTCCAGTAGAATATCCCGAGCGTGTGACATGTCAGGGATGCGGGGATCGCCAAGGGCACCCAGGAATATGGCGTCGTAGTTTTGCCGAAAGTCGGCAAAGGTGCCGGGGGGAAGAGCGACTCCGGTCCGCAAGGTGCGTTCGGCACCCAGGTCGAACAGCACAAGCTGCAGCGGGGTTCCCATCACGTCTCTAAAGGTCTCCAGGACCTTGATGGCTTCCTGTGTCACGTCTACCCCGATGCCGTCGCCGGGGATGACGGCGATTCTCGCCATGGGCGTTCTCCTATTTCGGACGCAGGTCCATGACCCGCTTGGCTTTGCCAATACTGCGCTCGATGGATCCCCTCTCAACCACGGAGATTTTCGGTGACACGGAGATGACGCCCTGAAACTTCTTCCGGATTTTTTCAGCCAACTCTATGATGGCGGTGGGGCCACCGCGGTAAATTTCGGGTTTGGCCTCGACCCGGATCTCCAGTTCATCACGTTGCTTCTCATGACCCAGGACCAACAAGTAAATGGGCTCGATCTCGGTAAAGGCAAACAGGAGAGTTTCTACTTGAGAGGGGTATAAGTTGACTCCCCTGAAAATAATCATGTCGTCGCTGCGACCCAGGACTTTGCCCATGCGCACCAGGGTGCGCCCGCACTCGCAGGGGCTCCAATCCAGGGTGGTGATGTCCCGGGTGCGGTAGCGGAGGACCGATGTGGCTTCCTTGGTGAGTGTGGTGAGCACCAGTTCTCCCGGTTCGCCGAGGCCGACGGGTTCCAGGGTATTGGGATCGATCAGCTCGGGGTAGAAGTGATCCTCGTTGATATGAAGACCGTTTTGTGCTTCGCATTCCACGGAGACTCCGGGCCCGATGACCTCCGTCAGACCGTAAATATCATGGGCTTTCAGACCCAATTTTTCCTCGATCTGACGGCGAGCTTCGGAAGTCCAGGGTTCGGCTCCGAAGAATCCGACCCGGAGCTTGAGCTTCCGAGGATCGATTCCCATGCTCTCCATGGTTTCCGCTAGGTAGAGGGCGAAGGATGGAGTGCAGCTCAGGACCGTGGAGCCCAGATCCTGCATGAACAGGATTTGCCTGTCCGTAGCGCTCGCCGACATGGGGATCACCGTGGCCCCAAGACGCTCGGCCCCCATATGGAAGCCGAGACCTCCTGTAAACAGACCGTAGCCGTAGCCGTTTTGCACCACGTCTTCTTGGGTGACTCCGCCGGCAGTGAGCGTGCGGGCCATGAGATTGCTCCATAGATCCAGGTCTTTGCGCGTGTACCCAGTCAGAACGGGTTTTCCGGTAGTTCCCGAGGAGGCATGGAGTCGGACGATTTCTTTGAGTGGAACGGCAAAGAGCCCGAACGGATAGGTCTTGCGAAAATCGTCCTTCAGTGTGAAGGGCAGGCGCTTTATATCATCCAGGGAGCGGATATCGTTCTCTTTCAGTCCTCTTTCCTTGAGAGCTGCCTGGTAGAAGGGAACCTTTTCAGAAACACGCCGCACTGTGTCCCGCAGCCTCCGAAGCTGGAGGGTTCTCAGCTCTTCACGGGAGATGCACTCCATCTCTTTTTCCCAATACATGGCCTTTCTCCTTCGAATGGGAACGAACTTTATCGTGGAAGGCTGAGTTTGTGAGGATGCGCAACTCTGAAGTTTCTGCCATTCCTCTTGTACATTTCTTTCCAGAGCTTCGATATCCGCCGAGGTGAGATGTTGGAATCTCCCCTGGGGGTCTAAATAATCTTGCAAGGATACGTGATTTTCCTGGACCGTGATCCGATAGGTTTGCCCGCAGCGGACCTCGTAAAGCGGAAAGTAACGGCTTGTGACTGCCAGCCTTCCCAAGGTGACCGTCAGTGAGGGGTCGCACTTCCACCCCGGTGGACAGGGAGCCAGAAGATGGATAAATCGAAACCCCCGCATCTCCCGGGCTGTTTTGAATTTCGCGACGAGGTCCTCGGGAAAGGCTACACAGGTCGTGGCCCCGTAAGGGATCCGATGGGCGGCCATGATACCCATGATATTTTTCTTCGCTTGGCTCTTGGGGGCAGGCAGTGGAGTCGTCGTTGTCCAAGCCCCCTGCGGTGTGGCCGAGCTCCGCTGGATTCCCGTGTTCATGTATGCTTCATTGTCATAGCAGACAAACAGGAAGTCGTCATTCCGTTCTGCAGCAGCAGACAGAGCTTGTAAACCAATGTCGAAAGTCCCCCCGTCTCCCGCCCAGGCCATGACTAGAGTTTCGTCGTCCCCCTTGGCGACAAGGCCTGCCTTCACGCCGGCAGCCGTTGACGCAGCAGCTTCAAAAGCCACGTGGAGCAAAGGGACCCGCAGCGAGGAGAACGGATAAGAGCCATCAAAAACAGCCCAGCAGGAGGGGGGAATGAGGACAATGGTCCTGTCACCGAGAGCTTTCAGCGCCAGACGCATGGCCAGGTTGGCCCCGCAGCCTGCGCAGGCCAGGTTGCCGGCCCCCACCAGTTCCACTTCAGGGAGAAACACGGGGGGTTGAGCGCCGTTCATTTTGTTCCTCCAAACCAGAGAGACCGGCAGGAATCCAGCTTTTTCTCCCAGGCCATGAGGATGGTTTCTTCGATCATCTCCCGGGATACCGGCGCGCCGCCGAGCCCCATGACACCGGAGAAAATGTGCGGCATCCGGTGGTGGCCATAGAGCGCTGACTTGAGTTCTTGTGCCAGGGTTCCCCCTTGACCATAGGACACAGCCCTGTCCAGAACCAGGAGTGTTTCCACGCCCGAGACTGCTCGACGAACTTCTTCCGTGGGAAAAGGTCTCAAGACCCTCACTCGCAGAAGCCCTACAGGGATCCCCCGGTCCCGAAGCCTGTCGACGGCTTCCCGTGCTGTGCCTGTGACCGAACCTGAGATGACCACCAAAAGGGTTGCAGGCTCGGCGCGATACAGCTCGATCAGCCCGTAGGGACGTCCAAATTGCCGGCCAAATTCGTTGCCCACCTCTGCGATCCAGTCCTTGGCCTGCTCCATGGAGTTCTGTAATTGATGGCGAAACTCCATGTAAGGGGCCGGTGCCGTGCCTCCACCGAAGGCGCCAGGGACGGCTACGTCAAGCTGGAAGCGCGGTTCCCAGCCGGGGAGAAAACGATCGGCTTCCTCGATATCCGGCACCTCCACCGGCTCCGCCGTGTGGGAGAGGTAGAAACCGTCCATGTTCACCATGCAGGGTAGAAGGATTTTCTCACTGATCCGGTAGGCTTGCAGGATCGAATCCAGAACTTCCTGGGCCGTCTCGCAATAGATCTGTATCCATCCCGTGTCTCTTTGGGAAAATGAGTCGCTCTGGTCGCAGAAAATCGTCCAAGGAGGGGCTAGGGCCCGATTCACATTGACCAGGACGATCGGTAGGCGACCACCGGCAGCCCAGTGCAGGAGTTCGTGCATGAGGGCCAGCCCCTGAGAAGATGTCGCCGTGAATGTCCGGCATCCGGTCATAGAGGCTCCAATGCAAGCGGCCATGGCGGAATGTTCGGATTCCACAGGGATAAAGCGGGCCTGGAGTTTTCCCTGAGCGCACAGGTCCGAGAGGCTCTCCACGATGGGGCTGGAAGGGGTGATCGGATAAGCCGCAATCACCTGCACCCGGGCGAGGGCGGCAGCGATGACTGCTGCCGTGTTGCCCTCAATGACATGTGCTCCTGCTTCAAGGCCGGCCATTCAAGACTCCCTGCTCACAGAGACGTGTTCTTCAACCAGTGTAATGACCCCGCGGGGGCATTCCACGGCGCAGATGCCGCAACCTTTGCAATGCTCATAGTCGATCCGGTACACGTCTTTTTCCTTTTCCACTGCCCGGTCGGGACAAAAAACCCAGCAAATCTCGCAGCGGGTACACAGTCCGCAGGAAAGACAGCGACGGGATTCCTGAACGGCGGACTCATGAGAAAATCCTTGGTCCACTTCAGCAAACGAACTCTCCCGCTGGCGTAAGCTAAGGCTAACATTAATGCTCCGGGGGACAGTAGGAAAATAGAAAGAATTAATTTTTCCCGACCAGGGGGTTTCTGTCCGAATTTTCTCGTTCTGGTCTCGTAAGCGCCGGTGGATTGCCCAGGCGACCTGCTTGCCGCTGGCCAGCGCGGACACCACGGTCTCTGCGCCGGAGGCAAGATCTCCACCGACGAAGAGGTTCGGGATCATGCTCTCTTGATCGGCACTGAGCATGAGCTTTCCGACGTTGCCCCGCAGCCGGCGCAGATCCAGATCCTCCAGATTTGGTTCTTCTCCGACCGCCGCAATAATGCTGGTGATTCCATCGATGAAGAAATCGCTGCAGGGAATCGAGAATACCTGAGGGCGACTGCCGGCCTCCGCAGTTCCGAAACGCGTGCGCCGGCAGTGCAGCCGTAATAACGGGCGGCCGTCTTCGGTTGCCTCAGCCTGCTCGATTGCTACGGGCGCAGTCAGGAACGTGAACTCGACCCCTTCGCTCTTTGCTGCATCTACTTCTTCACGGATGGCCGGCATTTCTTTCCGTGTGCGCCGGTAAACAACTTGGGTCCGTGCTCCGAGACGCAGGGCCGAGCGGGCGGCGTCGATGGCCGTGTTTCCGCCGCCGATGACCACCACGTGTTTGCCCGGATGGGGCCGGTGATTGCTGTTAACGGAATCAAGGAATTCGAGTCCGGACAATATGCCAGGCAGCGACTCACCGGGAATGTGGAGACGCCGGCTCCTGTTTAGGCCTGTGGCCAAAAAGATCGCACCGAAGCCCTGCAGGTCTTGCATCCGCAGGTCCCGGCCCAATGACTTTTGCAACTGGAGTTCGATTCCTAGGCTGAGAATGTGGGAGATTTCTCCTGCGAGGATGTCCCGGGGCAATCGATACTCCGGGATCCCGTAATGTAAAAGTCCGCCTGGGGCTTTCCTAGCTTCAAAAATGGTGACGCCATATCCGAGTCGGCATAGATGGAAGGCGCAGGCCAAACCCGCGGGGCCGCTGCCGATGATGGCGACATGCTCGGGCCAGAGCCGGGTCGGCCGAAGAAGTTGCCAGTTGTTTTTTAGAGCTTGGTCTCCGAGATAGCGCTCGATTCCTCTGAGAGATACGGGTTCCTCGAGTTCTTTGCGAGTGCAGGCCTCTTCGCAAGGATGATTACAAACCCGGCCGCAGACTGCGGGCAGAGGATTGTTGACCATCAAGATTTCCCATGCCTCGCGCAGATGCTCAGAGGCCAGAAGTCCGGCTATTTCTCGCATTTCCCCTCCGGTCGGACAGCCCAACTCACAGGAGGGGGTAAAGGTCTGGAATATGGGTTTCAGCGTTCGCCAAGTCCCCGTGCGATTCCAATCCATAGTCCCTGTAGAAAGGGCTATCAGCGGAGGGTTTTGAGCACTTTCTATGCCCGAGGTCATGATTCCACCTTGTGAGGATGAGGAGCGCAGAGAATTACCTCCGCGTACGCTTGCCGGATTGCCTCTCGATTGCTTTCCGGCTTCACGGGAATAAAGTCGGTCATGGCAACGCACAGAGAATCCATCGTGACAATACCGGTTGCCCGGGCAAAGGCCCCGAGCATGGCTGTATTGACGATTGGAAGAGCCCGGCTTCCCAGCTCCAGATTCCAGGCGACCCGGTTCGCATCCACAGTGGCCACCCGGAAGTGAGAGGGAAGACTCAGATCCCGTGGGGCGCAAGGGCTGTTGATAACGATCCAGCCTTCCTCCCGAAATCCTGTCAGAAGATCCGTGAGGGTAAGCAAAGAGGCGTCCAGGACCAAAAGGTGGTCGGCGTTTGCCATCTCCCCACGTATCCGGATCGGCATGCGATCGGCGCGTAGGAAGGCAGTGACCGGGGCCCCGCGCCGTTCCGCCCAAAAAGAGGGGAAGGCCTGGGTAAATCGGCCTTCCTTAAAGAGAGCGGAGGCCAGGATCTTCGAAGCAATAACTGCTCCTTGTCCTCCTCTGCCATGGAACCGGATTTCCCACATAGAATCTAGGTATCCTGATAGGGTTATTAAACGACCGTTCGGGGAACTGTTTAGGCCCTAGGTTAGGCAAGCTTGCCCGCCAAACAAGGAGGTAGAGCAGAGCCTAAACTGATAATGATCAGCTTTCTATTTTGGCATTGCCCCCAGTCTCAGTCAGCGATTTTTTGCAGCCGGACGGGATCTGAGATGACACAGTGTCGACCTCGGACCCTCAGAATTCTTTTCTCTGAGAGCTTGCCCAGGAGACGGATTACGGTCTCAGGAGCAACTCCGATAGCCTCTGCCAACTCTCCGCGTGACAAGGGGAGCCTGAAACGAACTCCGTCCTTGCTTTGTTCTCCGTAATCGGCACCGAGTTTCGTGAGGAAGGTGGCCAGACGACCTTCGGCGTCTTTGAGGGCGAAATCCCGCATCTTTTCCTGGGAGTTTCGGAGTTCCTGACTCAGTAGCGAGATGATGCGCAAGGCCACATCGGAATATCGGGTTAGAAACTCGAGCAGAGCGGCTTTGGGTAAAAAGCAGATGGTACAATCTTCGACCGTTTCGGCCGTGATGGCATAAGCCGGGTGGTCATAAGCTGCGATGTCCCCAATGATCTCTCCCGGCTTGACAATCTTAAGTAGATGGATTCTTCCGAACCGATCGGTTTGGGTGAGTTTTGCCGTTCCCGAACAGAGCACGTGAATTCCCAGGCACGGGTTGCCTTCGTGAAAAATGATCTGGCGCTTGGCATAAAAACTGGGGTAAATCTGGTGTCGGTAATCATCGAGCTGCTGGGAGTTGTCCTCCGCGAGAATCCCGTTGCGGCGCAGGGGGCAGAGTTCCCACCGGCATTTCAGCATGGTCATGCGTCCCTTCGGATCTCTCCGGGATGGCAATGCCCGTCAAGCCTTTCGAAGAACAACCAAAAAAATCGTAACATTGGCCGGGGTCCCGGTACAGAATGTAGTTACATCATTTTCTTGGGCCATTTTCCTTACCTTGATCCTGTCGCAGGAGAGAAAAAGAAGGAATGTCAAGCAGCGCTGAAAGGAAGGGAAAACCAAGCAGAGACGACAGCAGACTCGGGACTTTGTCTGGGAAAAATCTGTTAAAAAAATAATTCTGCTTCCCTATTGAGAAGCAAGGATTTCTTATGATAAGGTTGCGTCTGTTTTTGTGGTTCCTTCCCTGAAATTACCTTTCTGATTCCCTGTAAATAACTGGAATCAGAGTATTTGGCCGGGGGGTAGTCTGCCAGCCCATTTTCATGCAATTTAAGGAGAGCGTTGGATGATCAAGACCACGATTGACGTGGGTGGGACATTTACGGACTGTCTCGTCCTTGACGAGCAGGGGGAAGTTCATGCGTTTAAATCCCCGACCACACCGGAAGACCCCACACTGGGTCTAGAGAACGCCTTGAAAAAAGCGGCAGCTTTTTTCGGCATGGAGTTGCCTCAATTCATGTCCAATGTGGGACTTCTTATTGCCCACGGCACTACCTTGTCCACGAATGCCCTGCTGACCGGACGGATTGCCAAAGTCGGGCTTATGGCCACCAAAGGGTTTCGGGACACCATTGAGATTCGCCGGGGCTTCAAAAATCTCCGGACCTCCCGCTTTAACGTGTTCGTTCCTCCGTACAAGCCCCTTGTGCCCCGCTACTTGCGACTCCCCGTGGAAGAAAGGATCATTCATACGGGCGAAGTCTTAAAGCCTCTGAAGGAAGAGGATATCTACGCAGCAATTAAGAGATTTAAGGAAGAAAAAGTCGAAGCGGTGGCTATCTGCTTTCTGCACAGCTACATCAACCCGGATCATGAAAAGCGCGCCCTGGAGATCTGCAAGCAGGAAATGAGCGGCACCTATGTAACCGCTTCTCACGAAGTACTCCCCGTCTACAGGGAATATGAGCGCTTCAGCACCACGGTGGTCAGCGCTGCCGTAGGACCGATTACGGCATATTACCTGAAGTCCCTAACGAATCGTCTTAGGGGGCTCGGGTTCAAGGGGACGCTCTACATGGTTCAGGGCGGCGGCATGGTTCAATCCGTGGAGGAATCATCACGCCGGGCGGTCTCTCTCATCTGCTCAGGCCCGGCTGCTGCTCCCGCGGGTGCTATCCGGTTGGGTCAGTGCATCAACAGCGACAACCTGTTCTCTGTAGACATGGGCGGCACAAGCTACGACGTCTGCCTGATCCGGAACGGTGAGATCCCGACCACGGATTATAACTGGGTAGGGGATGAACGGGTGGCCATGAAGCTGGTCGATGTTCCCAGCGTGGGAGCCGGCGGAGGGAGCATTGCCTGGATCGATTCCCTGGGGCTCTTGCAGGTGGGTCCCCAAAGCGCGGGCGCTGATCCGGGACCCGTCTGTTACGGGAAGGGCGGCACTCAGCCCACGGTGACCGACGCGGACCTGATCCTGGGCTTCGTGCCTGCGGACTATTTTCTAGGAGGCGAGATTACTTTGACGGCGGATCTGGCCGAGAAGGCGATCCGCACCGTGGGGGAGTCTCTGGGGTTCGATGTGCCGACCACGGCCCAGACGATTTTCACCACGATCAATTCCGTGATGGCCGACAAGATGACCGAGATCTCCACCAAGCGGGGCTACGACGTGCGGGACTTTGCCCTGGTGGTGGGTGGGGGAGCGGGACCGGTGCACGGCGCTCACTTGGCCGAGCTGTTGGAGATTCCTACGGTGATCATCCCCCGCTATGCGGCCACCTACAGCGCCTTTGGAATGCTGAACATGGAAGTGGGGCGAGACTTTGCCCGCTCCATTATTTCCCGCAAGAGTTTTTTGGATCTGGAGCGGGTCAACCGGCTCTTTGCGGAGATGGAAGTGGAGGGCCGGCAGATTGTAGCGGATCTTGGAATTTCCCCCAAGGACACGGTGATAAAGCGGTCGCTGGAGATGCGTTATTTGGGTCAGTTCCACGAGGTGGAAGTGAGCGAGGTGCCGGACGGGAAGATTGGTTCCAAGGAACTGGAGGAGATTGTGCAGGCGTTTCACCGCCGCCATCAGGATCTCTTTACGTTCAACATGCCGGGACGCGATGTAGAGTTTTTGAATGCGCGTCTGAAGGCAACGGCGCGCCAGGATCCTCTGAAGCTCGCCGAGATTCCGCGGGCGAAAGGCAAGGCCGATGAGGCCCTCAAGCGCCGGCGTTCCATCCTGTGGAATCTCACCAAGGGATATGAAGAGACCCCGATCTACGACGGCACCCGGCTGGCCTGCGGACACCGGATCAAGGGCCCGGCGATCATTGAAGAGCCCTTGACGACGGTGGTGATTCCTGCTTCGTATGTGTGCGCCGTGGACGCTGTGAAAAATTACATCCTCACCCGGAGGTAAAAAGAGAATGGCTGATGTTCGAGTCAATCCCCTGACATTGTCCACCGTATGGCACTCCTTCCAGAACATCTGTAAGGAGATGCGTCACGTCATCGATCGTACTTCCCAAAACTATCTGATTGCCCAACTCCACGACGTCTCTGTGGGGATCTGGGACGGCGCGGGGCGCACCGTAGCGATCCCCATTGGTCTCTCGGTCCAGTACCTGGGAGGGAAGCTCTCCGTGGAGTACGTGCTGAACAAGTTCAAAGGGAACTTAAACCCCGGGGATGTGATCCTGGTCAATGACCCTTACCACGGGTACTGCTGCCATCTGCCCGACTGGGGGTTTTATCGCCCCATTTTTTACAAGGGGGAACTGCTGTTCTTTACGCTGTGCCGGGCTCACCAGATGGACACCGGGGGAGCCTATCCGGGGGGCTATTTCCCGAATGCTTATGATATTCATGCCGAGGGGCTGTGCATT
This sequence comes from bacterium, assembly GCA_035288405.1. Classification (GTDB taxonomy): domain Bacteria; phylum JACPSX01; class JACPSX01; order JACPSX01; family JACPSX01; genus JACPSX01. The sequence goes on from DATEAK010000145.1 coordinate 10,004, forward strand.
CCCGGGATCAAGGTGATGGAGGGGGATAAAGAGCGCGAGGATGTCATGGAGTTGATCCTGAACAATGTGCGCTGGCCTCAGGGAACCCGGATCGACAACTACGCTCAGATTGCCGCCACCCGGTTGTGCGAGCAGCGAATCGTGGGACTCTTGGATAAGTATGGTAAGGAGACCGTGCTGGCTTGCGTGGAGGAAATGATGGCCCGCACGGAGAAGGCCGTACGCTCGGCGATTGAGAAGATTCCCGACGGGACCTATTACGGGGAAGCGGCCACGGACGACGACGGCACGGAGCTCGATGTGCCCGTCTGGGTGCGTTGCGATATTACCGTGAAAGGGGACACGCTCAAGGTGGATTTTTCCAAGAGCGACAAGCAGCGCAAGGGGTTTGTGAACTGTGTGTTTAACTCTACGTTCAGCAATGCTCTCTCGGGTCTGTTCATGTTCCTGAACCCGGCGCTGGGCGAGTACCATAACGAGGGGAGTTTGAGGCCCATCACGGTCTACGCCCCTCCCGGGTCAGTACTGAATGCCCAATACCCGGCCACTGTGGGTGCCTCTCCGGTAAGCATGGGGCATCAGATCATCGAGTCCGTGGTGAGCGCCATGTCGAAAGCGGTTCCCGATCGGGCCATCGGCTGCTGGGGGAAGCGCTACGGGCACTACATTTTCGGTCTGGATCCCCGCACGAACGAGAAGTACGTGGTGACCACCTTTGACATGGACGGTGGAGCCGGTGCGGTCAGAGGATTTGACGGCTTTGAAGGGGCGACTTCCATCGGCACGCTCGGGGAAGTGAACAAGGGGAATGTGGAAGAAGTGGAGATGCGCTTTCCCTGGAGAACCGTGTGCTGGGAGTTTGCCACGGACACCTCTGGAGCCGGTCTGTGGCGGGGTGCCTCGGGGATGCACTGGGAGGTCGAAAACGTCGGAGGCGACGCAGGAATCGCTACGGGAAGCTCCGATGGCGAGTTAGTGCGGGCTCCAGGCGCCCTCGGAGGAGAGTCAACGCCCAACTCAAAATCCTTTTTAACGCGGAACGGAGAATCCCAGCGGATACGCGGCCACCGGCTCTATGAACTTAAGCCCGGCGACGTCATCCTGAAGATCAGCGGTGGTGGAGCGGGTGTGGGGAACCCCATGGAGCGGGATCCGGAAAAAGTTCGCTGGGACGTCTACAACGAATTTATCAGTATTGAGAAGGCACGGGATATGTACGGGGTGGTCATTGATCCCGTGACCCTCACTGTGGATCAGGAAAGGACGAAGGCTCTTCGGTCTCAGAAAAAAGAAACGTAGCAGCCCGGTATTTAGAAATTACTGTTCTTTTCGTTCGTGCGGAGGAGGGTCGCATGGTGGAAAATCTGGCGAGTTGGGCAGCATTGATGCTCCGTGTCGGGGGTGGTATTGTTTTCATGGCTCACGGCTTCCCGAAGCTCCTGCGCACGGAAAAGAAGCCTGAGGTTGGCAGGACCCGGCTCAAAGACGCCATTGAAAAACTCGGGTTTCCGTACCCGCTCTTTTTTGCTTATTTGGTCGCAGCCATGGAATTATTGGGCGGAATCTTTCTCGTTCTGGGTCTCTTCACTCCGTGGGTTTCCTTGATTCTTGCGATCGTCATGTTGTTTGCCACCTTTTGGATGCAAAAGATTCACGGTTTCGAGTTGGGGGCCGATTTCCCCTTTGCCCTGCTCTTTATGATGATCGCTCTCATTTTCCTGGGGGGCGGACAATTCAGCTTGGGAGCTTTGCTCGGTACTCAGTGATTTTGGAGAACGAATCGCATGTATAGAGCCTGCATCGACGTGGGGGGGACATTTACGGACGGTCTCATCATGGACGGGCAGGGGAGTTTGAGAGCGTTTAAAACCCCCTCGACTCCCGCGGATTCCTCCATCGGCATGCTGAACTCACTGGAATTAGCGGCTAAGGGTTACGGCAAGACTCCCGAGGAGTTCTTGGCCGACATAGACCTCATTGTCCACGGCACCACGCTGGCCACCAATGCTCTGCTCACCGGCAAAGGAGCTAAGGTGGCCGTGGTGACGACCAAGAATTTTCGGGATGTGATTGAGATTCGTCGCGGCTTCAAGAACATTCGCACCTCCATGTTCAATTTATTTGTTCCTCCCTATAAGCCTCTAGTGCTCCGTCGTCTGCGCTTCGGTGTTGAGGAGAGGACACTGTTCAACGGCGAGATTGCCACCCCCCTGAACGAACGGGAAGTACGGGAGGCCGTAGGCAAGATCAAAGCGGCGGGTGTGGAAGCGATTGCGGTTTGTTTCCTCCACTCTTATATCAACAAGACCCATGAAGACCGGGCCGCGGCGATTTGCCGGGAACTGGCGCCCGATCTCTACGTCACGACCTCCCATCAAGTCCTGCCCGTCTGGCGGGAGTATGAGCGCTTCAGCACCACCGTGGTCAGCGCCGGCATAGGCCCCATTTCGGCCCGCTACCTGAACCGGCTGGAGGGGCGTCTCAAGGAGAGGGGATTTCAAGGGACGCTTCTGATCGTGCAAGCCAACGGCCTGGTGCAGACTCCGCAGGAATCCGTGCGCCGGGCCGTCTATCTTCTGGGATCAGGGCCCGCAGCGGCCCCATCAGCGGCCACCTACTGCGGCCAGCTGGTAGGGAAGGATCATTTGCTCTCCATCGATATGGGTGGAACGAGCCTGGACGTCAGTTTGGTCCGGCGGGGGGAAATCCCCATGACGACGGAGAGTTGGGTGGGAGACGAGCGGGTGGACATCAAGATGGTGGACGTGCACAGTGCCGGAGCCGGTGGCGGTAGTATTGCCTGGATCGACCCCCTGGGCTTGCTCCGAGTGGGTCCGCAAAGCGCCGGGGCGGAGCCGGGGCCTGCCTGCTACGGCAAAGGAGGACAGGAACCCGCTGTGACCGACGCCGATCTCCTGCTGGGCTATATCCCGGCGGATTATTTTTTGGGAGGGGAGATCTCCCTGGATATGGATCTGGCTCGCAAAGCGGTCCAGAAGGTCGGCGACCGACTCGGCATGGATCCGATACAGACCGCCCAAGCCATCTACACGACGGTGAACTCTTTCATGGCGGACAGCATCGCCGAGATTTCCACAAAACGGGGGTACGACTGCCGGGATTTCGCCCTCATTGTCGGAGGTGGGGCCGGCGCCGTTCATGGACCTGCCATTGCCGAACGCCTGGGGATTGCGACGGTCATGATTCCCCGGTATGCGGGCCTGTACAGTGCCTTTGGAATGTTCGCCATGGACATCGGCCGCGATTATGCCCGCTCGAACATTTGTCGCGTGGACCGGGCGGACCTGGGTCTGATCAACCGTGTCTATCGGGAAATAGAAGCCGAGGCGCGCGAGGCCATGAAGGCGATGCATGTTTCCGAGGCGGATGTGATCTTGAACCGTACGGCGGACATGCGGTACGTGGGGCAATTCCACGAAGTGGAAGTGGAAATGGCCTCGGGAACCCTGACCCAAGAGCACTTACAGGAAGCCGTGGCGAATTTTCACAAACGCCACCACGATCTCTATACCTTTTCCATGACCTTCAGAGGGGTGGAGTTTCTGAACTTCCGAGTGAAAGCTACGGCTCGCAAAGCACCCTTCAAGATCGAGGAAATTCCCCGTGGGGAAAAGAATGCGGAAGGGGCGTTCAAACGCAAGAGAAACTGCACCTTCGATGGCAAGACCTTCGATACTCCCGTATATGACGGGGAAAAGCTTCTAGCTGCAAACGTCATCCCCGGGCCGGCGATCATTGAAGAGAAAACAACGACGGTGGTGGTACCTCCGTCCTTTGAGTGCTCTGTGGACCCGTTCAAGAACTACATTTTGACTAGGCGCAAATAACGAATAGGGGAGCCCTCAGCCATCCGCAGTCGGCTTTCAGCAAGAGGAGTTGGTTCCTTCTGTCTGGCTGATCGTGAGAGTTTTACTCTGCCGGAAATAAACGTAAAGGAGGTTGTCACCATGAGGAAATGGTTGGAGAGAATTGGGGTTGCCCTGATTGCTTTCTCTTTAGCTGCGAGTATTGCCTGGGCTGCTGTTCCTCGCAGCGCCACGCTGGCCACTCACGCAGTGGGTAGTTTGTACAACG
>DATEAK010000146.1:0-4301 GCA_035288405.1 bacterium
GGCCCTTCTCAATTTCCTCATGTTAAACTGTTCGTGTTTGAAAGTTATCGTTTGATGACTTTCACTGCGTGGGGCCCTTTGGGCCCTTCGGCAATGTCAAACTCTACGGGTTGTCCTTCGTCGAGGGACTTGAATCCCTCGTCCTGAATCGCTGAGTAATGGACGAAGACGTCGCTGCCGTCATCGCGCTCGATGAATCCGTACCCTTTCTTATCATTGAACCACTTCACCCGACCCTGAGGCATACAAAAAACCTCCTACGCATTTTCCGGGGGAAGCTATCCCCCCTTCGAACCTTACACCTGACCCTACCGGCATCCCTCACCGGAACGATCAAACAGCAGCCTTCTCTCGAGGATTTTTCCTGCAAGGATTTTTCCTGGTTGGAGGCTTGTTTGATGTGGTCAACACGGCGCAAACGATAACATCTGGATTCCGGCTTGTCAAGCCTTTTTCGGGGTCTAAGCGGCTGGGGGAGCCTGGACAGAGACCTTCCATCGTAGAATGAGAACCAAGCAGCTGCGCTTGACTCAGTTTTGGATTCTATGCTAGGATGCGCCCATTAAAATAGTGGTCACGGATGTTCCCTTCTGCATAATCCGAGGTCTTAGATCCACAGGAGGAAAATCTGCCTTTCGGTCACGGTGCCGGTCTCGGCGCGAGGAAAAGTTAGAGAGAGATTGGAGGGTTTTATGCGACATAGCCGGATTTGCTTTTCAAGACTATACGCCAGCCTCCAGGTCGTGCTTCTGATCCTCCTCGTCGCTGCCGGCCAAGCCGCAGGTGCCGAGAGAATTCACATGACCTATAGCTCGATTTCAGGTTCCCAAGCGATTCTCCGAGTGACTGCGGACGCGGGGATTTTCGCTAAAAACGGTCTCGATGTGGTTCCTACCTTCATTGCCAGCGGACCCCGGGGAGTTCAGGCCTTGCTGGGAGGTGATGTTCCCTTTGCCATTCTGGGAGGCCCCGCGCCGTTGCGAGCCAATCTTGCCGGCGCGGATACGGTGATCATCATCGGTCTGCTCAACACGCTGGATCACTCGTTGATCGTGTCCGCCAAAATCCAGAGCCCTCAGGACCTGAAGGGCAAGAAGTTCGCCGTAAGCAACATCGGCTCGCTGGATGATTCCGGGCTCCGCATCGCGTTGAGGAAGTGGGGGTATGATCCCGTGAAGGACGTGACGATCCTGCAGGTGGGAGGCCAGCCCGATCGCTTTGCGGCCTTGAGGGCCGGCGCTGTGGATGCCACGATGATTCAAGCTCCCCTGACCGTTACGGCTCGTAAAGCGGGATACAGAACTCTGGTTGCTCTTGCAGATCTGGGCATTCCATACCAGGGGACGATGGTGGCCACCACGCGCAGCTTCATCGCCAAATCGCCGGACACCGTACGGCGTCTGACCCGTTCCTTTGTGGAAGGGATCCACTTCGCCAAGACCCACAAGGAGGGAACTCTCAAATCGATCAGCGCTTTTATGAAGCTCAAGGATCCGGAGGCCCTGGAAGAGACCTATCAGACCTATGCCATCAAGCTGGGCCAGCCGGCTCCTTACCCGACTGTAGATGGAATCAAGCTCATGCTGGAGCAAATTGCCGCGGAAAAGCCGGAAGCGAAGCAGATGGACCCTACGCGCTTCGCCGATCTGCGCTTTATCCGGGAGCTGGACAACGAAGGTTTTATCAAGCAACTCTATGGGAGGTAAATACCATCGCTACCGAACTACGCAGTTTCATAGACAAGATCCGAGGGGAATCTCCCGAGGAGTTCATCACGGTTTCGAAAGAGGTCGATCCCCGCTTCGAAATCACCGCGCTGGTCGCCAAATTGGAAAGGGAGAGACGATTCCCCGTTCTTCTGTTTGAACGGGTCAAGGGGACCAAGTTTCCCGTATTGACCAATCTGCATGCTTCCCGCCGGCGTCTGGCTGCGGCCATGGGCAGCGAACCGCGCGGGGCCGTGCTGGCCTATCTGCAAAAAATCGCGCGCCCTCTGGCTCCTGTGGATGTGAACACGGGACCTGTCAAGGAAGTGGTCCTCAAGGGAGACGCGGTGGATCTGGGAGCCCTGCCCCAGATCGTCCATCATCAAGACGATGCAGGTCCCTACGTGACCGCCGGAGTTACATTGGCCAGGGATCCCCTGAGCGGCCGTCTCAACTGTAGCTATAACCGCCTCATGATGCTAGGGAAGGATCGCTTTGCCATTCACCTGACCACGGCCAAGCACCTCTGGGAGTTTTACACGAATGCGGAAAAACTCGGCCAACCCCTGCATCTCGCCGTGATCCTGGGGCTCCATCCTGCCTGGTCCCTGGGAGCTCTCAATATCGGGCCCATCGACGAAGAGGAGTTTTACCTGATGGGGTCCCTGGCCGGAGAGCCCATGGAAGTTGTGCCCGCCGAGACCATGGACCTGCGGGTGCCCGCCCGGGCCGAGATGATTCTGGAGGGCGAGATTCTCCCCTTTGAACGGGTGAACGAAGGTCCCTTTGGAGAATTTACCGGCTATTCTCTCGGTGCCCGCCAGCGAGAGATTTTCGTTGTCAAAGCCGTCACTCATCGTCGGGACGCTATTTTCCACGATATCTCGGTGGGCCACTTCGACCACCTGCTTCTCTCCACGATTCCCATGGAGGCGAACCTCTTCCGTGCCGTGAAGGCCCTGGTTCCCTCGGTGAAGGCCGTGCGGGTGCCGGCGCCGTTCACCGTCTACGTCTCCATTGAGAAGAAAGCGGAAGGGCAAGGGAAGAACGCGATCCTGGCCATCTTCGGCTCGGACCTCTACATCAAACACGTGATCGTGGTCGATCATGACATCGATATTTTCAACGACCAGCGCGTGCAGTGGGCCGTGGGCACGCGCTGCCAGGCCGACCGGGATGTGACGATCATCAGCAACGTGCGGGGTTCGGATTTGGACCCCTCGGACCCGATGGACGGGGTCACGGCCAAGATGGGAATCGATGCCACCGCCAAACCGATTCTGAAATCCTTTACTCCGATGCACAGAGTACCCAAGGAAGTTTTCGATCGTCTAGACCTGAAGGATTACGTGCCCGCGTCCTGGCTGGGCAAAGGAACTGGGAGTAATCGATGAGTCTTCACCTCGCCGGATATCTGCAGGATCTCCAAGAAAGATATCCTGCCGAAATCGTGACCGTCGAGAAGTCCGTCGCGCCCGCCGACTTCGAAGTTACGGCTCTGGTAAAACACCTGGAAAACCGGGGGAGATTTCCGGCGGTCCTCTTTCAAAACCCGCTCAATCTGAAAGGAAAAAGTTCCAGTCTTCCTCTGCTGAGCAATCTCTTTGCGACTCGTGAGCGTTGCGCCGTGGCATTGGGGCTCACCCCGGAGCAGAGCCGGCTCGAATTAAGTCTGGAATTTGCCCGTCGGGAAAGTGCGCCGATCCCTCCTCAGGTGATACCCAGAGGAGAGGCCCCGGTGAAAGAGGTGGTCCGCCTCGGAGAAGAAGCCGACTTGCGGGATTATCCCATCGTGCGCCATCACGAGATGGACCCGGCCCCTTACGTCGATATGACACCGGTCATGCGGGACCCCGAAGGCGGCGGATACAACCTGGCTTTCCTGCGCAACATGTTTAAAGGTCCGCGCAAGCTTGGAATTCACATGTCCCCCCGGCACAACTGGCAGATCTACCGCAAGTATGAAGCCAAGGGGAAAGGAACCCCCGTGGCGATCGTGGTGGGACATCACCCCGCGTTTTACTTGGGCGCTCTCAATGTCGCCCCCTTTGGCCGGGACGACTACCCCCTGGTCGGAGGAATTATGGGGGAGCCCTTGCGTCTGACCGCTTCGGAAACCTGGGGTGACGAATTCCTGGTTCCCGCCGATGCCGAGATGATCATTGAAGGGGAAGTTCTCCCTAAAATCAGAGAGGTAGAGGCTCCTTTCGGAGAGTTCACCGGGTACTACGGCCCCCAGCGCCTGCGTCCGGTGATCGAAGTGAAAGCCATCACCCATCGCCGGGCTGCGATCTTTCAGCACGTCTTTGTGGGACGGCGGGATAACTGGGTTCTCGGAGGGATTGCCAAGGAAGGCAGCATCTATAACGCCATCAAGGGAATTGTGCCGACGGTGAAAGCCGTCCATTTCCCCTTGTCGGGGAGCTGTCGCTTTCACTGCTACGTTTCCATCGACAAGAAGGTGGACGGGGAATCCAAACAAGCGGCTCTGATGGCTTTTGCCGCGTGCGACTTCGTGAAAAACGTGGTGGTGGTCGATAGTGACATTGATGTGTTTAACGAAGGAGAGGTCATGTTCGCGGTCGCAACCCGGGT
>DATEAK010000147.1:0-2687 GCA_035288405.1 bacterium
GGAGCCCTCGTGTCCGAAGTGATTGCGGGGGGACCTGCAGAGCGGGCAGGAATTCAGAGGGGAGATTTGATCACAAGCTTTGACGGCAAACCCATCAAGCAGGTGATCCAGCTCCCTTCCTTGGTTGCCTCGATTTCGCCAGGGAAACAGGTAGAGATCGGCGTTCTGAGACAGGGTGAGGAACAGAACTTCCGTGTGACAATCAAAGAGATGCCGGAAAAAATTCAAGAGAGAGGATCCCGCGAGTAGTCCAGTATTTCCCCTCCTGATGCGGGCACCGGCTGCGCTTTTCTTTGCCCCAAGCAGAAATGCCGCTTATCGTGCCGGTGCCCGCCCCTCCTTTCCAGTTTTTCAGGGAGCTTTAAGCAAGGGAGAAAGTACCTTGGACCAACGGGCAATCGGCTCCTGGAATGGATTGGATGACGAGAACAGGAGAGGGATATGCGCCCCTTGCAGGCGATCTCCAATTCGATACCCTGAACTGACGATACGACGATTGTTCTTACTCCGCCTTGGGGTAACCGAGGATGATAGCTAATAGAGCCGCTGGTGGAACAATCAAAATAGGGAAGGGGGCGTTCATGGGTTCACCCGGTGTTCAACAGTCGGCAGGGACCAGCCGGAGAAAGTTTTTCCGGTGGTGTGTCAATGGAGTTGCCGCGGCGATTGGGACCGCATTAGCGATTCCGCTGGGCGGCTTTTATATCTTGCCAGCACTGAGAAAGCCCAAAGTCATCTGGAAAGAAGTGGGTCCTGTAAGCGAGTTTACCGAAGGGGAGATGCGGTTGGTTCCTCTGAAACCTCTGGAGCGCCGGGAATGGCCGGAGAGTTGGGGAAAGGAAGCTGCCTGGGTCTTGAACCAGGGGAAAGGGAAGTTCGCAGTCTTCAACATCCATTGCACTCACGTGGGTTGCCCTGTGAGTTGGAGCTCTCAGGCCAATCGGTTCTTTTCCCCCTGCCATGGGGGTGTCTTTGACCCGGACGGGCGAGTCCTGTCCGGTCCTCCTCCGCGCCCCCTGGACCGCTACGAGGTAAAGATCGAAAATGAATTTGTGTATGCAGGGCCTGTTTACAGAGTCAATGATCGCCTGGAGAGAGTCAGCGCATGAAGCTCCTGCAGCAGATAGTCGCGTTCCTGGAGGATCGGCTCGCTCTTCCCACAATTTGGGCTAGGTTCACGGATCGCCAGATCCCAAAAGGGGTGGGCTGGTTGCAGACTTTTGGCTCGGCGACTCTGTTCCTTCTCATTGTACAGGTGGTCACTGGCATCTTTCTCGCCTTTTATTATGTGCCTTCCCCCGAGCATGCCTATGAGAGCGTGCGCCTGATCACGGATGACCTGAACTTTGGCTGGCTCATCCGGGGGATTCATCGATGGTCCGCGAGCTTGGTCGTCGTATTTGCCGTGCTCCACCTGCTGCGGACTTTCTTCATGGGGGCCTACAAGTATCCTCGGGAACTCACCTGGGTGGTCGGCGTTCTTCTGTTGCTCGTGATTTTTGCCTTTGCGTTTACCGGCTACCTCCTTCCCTGGGATCAGCGTGCTTACTGGGCCACCACCGTCGGCACCCATATTGCGGGGTTTGCGCCCGGGATTGGGGACTTCCTAATAGAGATCTTACGGGGACAGCCGGACATCGGGGCACGCACGCTGGGCCGCTTTTATGCCTTCCACACGCTCTTCCTCCCTCTTATCCTGTTTTTGCTGCTGGGAATCCACCTGTTCATCGTGATCAAGCAGGGGATTGCTCCTTTGCCGGATCGGAAACTGGTCCCGGCAACCCGGGAGGAATACCGCCAGTACTACCGCCAGGCAAAGCAAGAGGGAAAGCCATTTTACGAAAGCATGGCCAAGGATGCGCTAGTGGCTCTTTTCCTCCTCATTGTACTGATCGCGCTCTCTGTGGTACTGGGAGCACCGCTGGAAGAGGAGGCTGACCCGACCTCGACCACCTACGTCCCGAAGCCCGAGTGGTATTTTCTATTTCTGTATGAACTCCTCTGGTGGTTTCCGGGGAAGTGGATCCCCGTGGCTACGTTCTGGATCCCGTTGGCCCTGATATTCGTTTTGATAGGGTTACCATGGTTAGATTCGAGTGTCCATCGACATCCCCTACGTCGCCCGGTCGTCACGGTGGCAGCAGTGACTCTTGTGGGGTTTTTGGGTTTGCTGACTTACAAAGGGACCGTGGCTCCTCTGCCGCCGACGGCAGTTGCTGCTCAAAGGGCACAGGCAGAAAAGATAGCTCTGTCGCCTCTAGCTTTGCAAGGTCTCGAAGTGTATGGGAGAGGTGGGTGCTCCGCTTGTCATGCGATAAACGGGGTGGGGGGTGTGGCAGGACCCGACCTGGGTAAAATAGGCAGGAAGAGATCGGCAGACTGGCTCAGGAGATTCATCCAGGATCCGGTCTCGGTAAATCCCCAATCGTCAATGCCGGCCTATAAAGAACTGTCCCAAGAAGAACTGGAAGCACTGGTTTCCTACCTGGGTCTGCTAAAGTGAGCGGGTTTTCTCCCCGGGCGAAGAGTTCTTGGTGCTCTCATGATCTTGGTTGAGGTTTACGGGAAGCGAGAGTGCTGTCTATGCGAGGAGGTGAAGGCAACGCTGCACAGGGTCCGGCGCGATATCCCTTTCGATCTTCGCGAGATTGACATCGAGTCCACGCCGAAGTTCTACGAGACCTACA
>DATEAK010000148.1:0-18816 GCA_035288405.1 bacterium
CTGCGGCTTCGGAGAAGCCCAGGGAAAATACTTTGCGGAAGATGCCCGGCGATTTCTGAGTTTGATTCAAAACAGCTTACCGGAAAGTAAGAGATTCTAACTTGTCGGAGAAAAGGACATGCTGGTCAAAAAAACCACTAAGAATTGGATTACTCTCCCTAATGCCATTCTGGACAAAATTCCTGATACAGAATGTTTTGAAATAAGTCTGCACGGGGACCAGATTGTGTTGAAACCCGTACGGATTGAAGGTTCCAGCGTGAGGCTCGGTCGCGTCCGGCACAAGATGAAAGCACTTGGGCTGACGAAAAAAGATATTGGTAAGGCGGTCCGCTGGGCCAGAGGGCGTTCGTGGGGCTCTACGCGGCGACGAAGAGGCTGGTGACGTACATAATCAGGAACCCGCACAGGAGGCCGGAAAAATTCACCGGAGTTCCCAGGGCCTGCAGAAGCGGCGTGCCTCGGGCCCGGTAGCGGATGACTTCCCGGACCACCTGGAAGATGGCTCCAGCTCCAATGCTGAGGAACAGGACAGAGGCGGGATCCGAATACGTAAAGCCGCCGATCCAGGTTCCCAGGATGGTCGGGGCGCCGGCAATCAGACCAAGCCACAGAAAGTGCCGGAGCGGAGGCTTGCTCTGGGTCAGGGGGGCAACGATGGCCAGCCCCTCGGTGGTATTGTGAATCGTGAAGCCGATGACCAGAAAAGCGCCCAGGGCCACTTCGCCGAGGACGTAGGCCGCCCCGATGGCCAGCCCTTCGCCCAGGTTGTGCAGCCCCACTCCGATGGCGATCATGTAGGCAAGTAGAAATCCTGCGGACCGGCCGGTCAGGCGCTTGCTCAGTTTCTGAGACACGGCGATCAGCAAAAGGAAGCTGCCGGCTGTTCCCGCGGCGATAATTGCGACGCCTTTGAAGAGGTCCGGAAGGCGGCCCGAGACCTCGAAGGCCTCCTTCAGCGCGTCGAGCCCCAAGAAGATCAGGAGTCCTGCGGTGAGGCTCATGAAGAAATCGAACCAGTGCTCTCCCAGCCGGTTCAGGAACGGAAACCAGAGAAGTCCCAGGAGCACGGGGATCACTCCCACGTAAGTTCCCAGGAGCGCAAAGAAACCAAAGGCGCGGAGAGACGGGGAAGGAGCCAGGGCGGCCACCTCCACCTGCTTCTGAAACTTGAGCCCGGTGGCGGTGATGATCCCGATGTTGTGGGGTTCTCCGTTGACCCAGGGGTAGGGGATAGTGATCACTGTTTGCCCGAGCCGAGGAAGGGTGGCGGAGGGCGCCGCCGAGAATTCCCAGAGGGCGTCGTTCACCATCACTTGGGCGACGGTGGCCGGGATCGGTCCGTTGTTGAGGACGCGGACCTCGATGGCCTGCGGCCGGAAAAGAGCCCGGGTGATCGTGAGCTTCTCCACGGGAGGCACGGGGCTTCCCATCAGCGTATGGCCGCGGTTCAGCAGGAAGAACACAAGAATTCCCAGGGCGGCCAGGGGGAGGAGAAAGGCGAGAGCCAGGCGAAGTTGGGTCCGGGTCATGGACGTTCCCCTCCCCTAGACGACTCCGGTCGAGTTGGTGACCTCGAAGAAGCCCATCCAGCCCAGCTCCGCGAATTCGCTCTGGTGGGCGTGGAACATGTACTTCCCGGGATACTTGTACGTGAACTCCAGGACGCAGCGCTCTCCCTGGCAGAGCATCACCGTGTCCGTGTATTCGTACTGGGTCAGGCTCGTCCCCGTGCGGTAGAGCCGGAACATGTTCGCGTGCAGGTGGAAGGAGTTGATCAGGTCAAACTCCGTCAGGTTCACCAGGTAAACGCGGACCAGTTCCCCGGCCTTGATCGGTATGGGATGGGCGGCATAGTAGTTGGCGACGCCGTTCACGGTGTAGAACTCGTTCTCCCCGTCCAGGTCCGTGTCGAATCCGTTCATGACCATGATCATCTCGCGGGCCGGGGGCCGGGGTTGGGCCGGATCCACGATAAAGGCCCCGTAGAGTCCCTTGTGAATGTGAGCTTTGATCGGCATCACGTGACAGTGGTAGAGGAACAGCCCGAAGGGCTCCGCGTGGAACTCGTAGGTGAAGGTTCCCCCGGTGGGGACGATCTCGGAGACCCCGTCCATGTTGGCGGGATGGATGCCGTGGAAGTGGATTGTATGGGGGTGACTGCCCCCGTTGGTGAAGTGAACCCGCAGCAGATCCCCCTCCGTACAGCGCAGCGTGGGACCGGGAACGGTGCCGTTGTACGTCCAGGCGGGGAACTTGACCCCCGGTGCCACCTCGATTTCCTTGTCCTGGGCCACGATCCAGTACTCCCTGAGCGTGGTCCCGTCGCTCAGGCGCTGTACGCGGCCGTAGTCAAACGAAGTGAGAAAGGCCATGGGGTTGAAATCGCCCAAGGTTCGGGGGACCTTTGGGATCATCACGGAGTGCCCGAGCCCGGAGGATGCCGGGGCGTGGCCGGAGATTTGCCCGCCGGCGCCCGCCGCCAGGGTGGCGGCCCCCAGGGCCGCCGTGCCGCCGAGGCCGTACTTCAAGAATTCTCTCCTGGAAACCATCTGCCCCCTCCGCTCAATCTCGCTTTGAAGTTGAGTCTGCCGGAGCTATAATGAAACTTGGTCATTTGTCCAGACTCCGTTTTGTTAGTTAACCATGGCTAATGTACTATTATTAACCATGGTTAATGCATTGTCAAGGGGTCTTCGGTTGAGGGTTCTATGCCGACGGTGTCCAATGAAAATTACCTAAAGGCTATCTGGCATCTCCAGTATGAGGGGCAAATTCCCATCGCGGCCCGGCTGGCCGAGGAACTGGCGGTCTCCCCACCGGCGGTAACGGCTGCCCTGAAGAGGATGGCCAGGGAAGGCTACGTCAAGGTGGAACCCCAAGGGAGGATTTTCCTGACGGCCAAAGGGAAGCGGATTGCCATCACTCTGGTGCGGAGGCACCGGCTCGCGGAGAAACTCCTGGCGGAAGTGATCCGGATGCCGTGGTACCGGGTTCACGAGGAGGCCGAGATCCTGGAGCATGCCATTTCCCCCGCACTGGAAAAGTGTCTGGTCGCCCTTTTTGGCCGCAAGGGGACTTGCCCTCACGGCTATCCTTTGGAGGTCGAAGCGCCTCGCAATGACCGGAAGGAAGGAGTCAAAAACCTGGAATTCGCTGAACCGGGGGAGAATCTGAAGATCGTCCGGGTCCACGAGAAGGACCAGAGTTTCATGGAATACCTGCACCGGTTGGGTTTATGTCCGGGGGCTTGCTTTCGAGTTCTGGAAAGGAATTACGGGGGAGCGCTGGTCCTGAAAATCGGCCGCCGCCGGACCACTTTAAGCCGTGAGGCTCTGGCCAAGATCTGGGCCGCTCCCACCTGAAAAAGGTCATTATTATCTTGGAGAATAAATGGTCCTTGGAGGAATCGCTCTTTTTGGCCTTATGCGAGATCCATCGGCTTGTAAACAGTGATTCCTGGAATATGATCGAAGTCGCTGTCCCGGCTGGCCAAGCACTCAATTCCATATTCATCAAGGGCAGCGAGAATGACGGAGTCGTTTGTCAGCAGTCCATGAATTGCTCGGATTTCACCCGCCCGGTGAAGGCGCGACTCCTCCAAACTGAGAATTAGGAGATTGAGACTGAAGATTTTTAATGCCTGATTCCAGTACTCGGTCAAGCCACTTATAGCCTCTGCTTTACCTCGGAGAAGACCAGCCTGTCCTTTTTCGATAAGCCTTTTCGAAACTGCTTCGGCAAGCATCAGACGATGGGTCACTTCATTTATAATCTCCACCGTGGTAATACCGCACACTTCCTCTTTCGCGCATCTTTCCAGAAGGGCTCGGCAGTCTGCGGATTGATTACTGAATGCGTACACAAAGATATTGACATCAAGGAGAACATCCATCCCGGACGGGAGGTTCGGCAAGGAGTCAGCGGACATGTTCAAAGATCCTCAATATCCGCTTCCTGAGCAATCCACATCCATGTCTGTTTATCCAGGGAAAAACTTAGCCCGGGTGTGTTCAGCGCTTGTAGTGCTCGATTAATTCGCGCTTCTCTTTGCCGTGGGTTGAAGTGCATTGCCTTGCGACGCGCTAACTTCAGACGCCCGGCGAGATGGGAATCATATGCCGTCCTATACTCAAACAAGTCCTTCCGACTCAGCTCCACTGATGATCCTTGCTCCAATTTGAGGTTAAACAGAATAGTTTCGATTGCGGGTGAGGACGGAATTGAAGCAGCGTTAAGCAAGAGGGCCTCATCTATCGACAGGTATCTGGTGGCCACTCGGGGAAAAACTTCCACGGCTTGGCCAGAACTCGGCGAGGACTGTTCCTCGATTTCCGAAATTTCCAAAGCGGTCGTCGCGTTCATGGTTTCATGAAGCTGTCCAGCAGCACTCCTCTGACCATCCCGAAAAACCATTTTTCGGCTGTTGCATGAGCGGCTTCTAGCCATGGGGGAAAACCGTCGGGCATCTTGGGAATTTCCGATTCCGTAGAGCGGAATTGGATCTCCCATACTAGTGCATTTTGCCCCTTTCGCTTTCCGCTTCCTATGTGCATGATAAGAGCGCCTTCCGGGTCCTGAACGGGGAAGATCAGCTGACCCGTTAATGCTCGGGGTCGCGGCTCGACTCCAGTTTCCTCAAAGAGCGATGGTGCCAGCGAAATCGATATATGTAGGTTGTTTGACAAGAATGCTAGCAAATCTTCTGATAGGAAATCAAATTCAATGGCGTTAATGTACCGCAGGAGTAAACTCTTAATGTTCAGGCTGTCTGGCGAAGGATGAGCCTCATAAAGTTTGGGCAAGACGGCCCTAACCCGACTGCTAAACTCTTCCCAATGGTAGCCTTCTGTCTCATTTACGGTTAAGACTCCTGGACCAATTTGGATTAAAGGCCAACCATCCTTTTCTCGCCGGAATCGATGGCGTACCATATGTGGCAGTTCAATTGGTATCTGAGTAATAGGCAGGTCTTCAATTACCGGATATTCTTCCCTCACTTTTTCGTATAATCGACCGGCAGTGATTGTGTCGATCTGTTTCTCCTGGCCCCACTTGATCTCGACTATTGCCTCCACAAGGGGTTTATTGGGGAGGTCGCTCCGCCGCTCTTCGGTCATGATGTGTCTTCCTTAGCTCTCGCCAAAATCAAAAGGACTTCTGTAACAGAGCTTATTTTACCCCAGTAGCACTGCCAATGATAGTTAGTAAATATTCCA
The DNA here is from genome assembly GCA_035288405.1 of bacterium. Classification (GTDB taxonomy): domain Bacteria; phylum JACPSX01; class JACPSX01; order JACPSX01; family JACPSX01; genus JACPSX01. The sequence continues at coordinate 5,220 of DATEAK010000148.1, forward strand.
CTCCTATCCTACTTGGGCCGACCTAACCAGGCCTTTAGACTCAAAGAAAGAATAGTGGGAGGTGAGGTAGAAGTGGGAAGGTCGGGATTTGCTGTCCGATTGGGATATTTCTCATGTGTGGGATTGCGTTGTTTGAGGTCATGATGGTGCTATCCACGTGAATCAAGGTTGCAAAGCGCGACGGAGAGTTTCTTCCAGGGAAATAGACTCCAGATCCAGGGTTCGGTAAAACAGGGTTGGGTCGGTCGTGTTGTTTTCCAGGAGCATGGTGAGCTGGTTGCTGGTGAGAGGGAAGAAGGGGAACTTTTCTAAAACCGAGACCAGAGGCCTCATGAGTACGAGCGGGTGATGGAGCCGGCGCACCTTTTTCCCCAGACAAGTTCCCACGATGTCCAGAAACTCGTTGTAGGTCACCGGATCCGGTCCGGCCACGTCGAAAGTTTTCCCCTCGGCTTCTCGGGAGCGCAGAGCTGCCGCAAAACCCTTGGCCACGGTTTCCAGTGCCACGGGCTGGAGGCGGTAGCGTCCGTCTCCGATCACCGGCACCAGAGGGGCGAGACGAACGAGGCGAGAGATCATCCGCATGAATTCTCCCTCAGGACCCACGATGACCGAGGGTCGAAAGATCGTGAAGGGGAGACCGCTGTTCCGGACCAATTCCTCCGCTTCCCACTTGCTGCGGTGATAGGCGGCAGCCGCTCCTTTCCGAACTCCCAAGGCGCTCATGTGAAGATATCGGGAGACTCCTGAGGTTCGGGCGATCTTCAGGACCTGCCGGGTAGCTTCCACGTGCAGATTCTGGAAGGTGATTTCCTGGCGAGGAAACTCACGGATGATTCCCACCAGGTGGATAACGGCTCCGCATCCACTGGCGGCGCTCTCCAGGGAAGCAGATTCTCGGAGATCACCGTGGACGATTTCTACGCCATCTCGTAGCGGGAGCTTTGCTTCAGAACCCGGGCGCACGAGACATCGGATGGAAAACCCCTGGCGATGAAGCTCCCGGAGAATCCCCCGGCCCACAAACCCAGTGCCCCCTGTGACGAAGATTCTGGCCATATTCGGTGATCGATCAACTGCCATAAGGAACCACGTACTCCGATAAGTTCAGTGAGCGCAACAGGTCCTGGGGAACATCGGCCCGCTCGGGAAATGGCACCGGAGGGCAGGGCTTGGTTGCATCCAGGATGAGCTTCGTGTTCATGTTGCCGTGCTCGTTGCGATTGTGCCCGTAAGCCGTGGGGATGAGTTCGATCCCCTGACAGTTCGGCATGACGATGAGATCCCGGTCCGCCTCAAAACGGGTGGCCACGGCCCACAGCACTTCGGCTTCGTTGAAGGCATTGATGTCCTCGTCCACAACGATGACCATCTTGATGTCGTTTTCCACTGTAAGGGCGGCAAAGGCGGCTTGCTTGGGCTCCCCCTCTGTCTGCTTTTTCATGGAAATGTAACAGTGCGCCCGGGCTCCGCCGGACATGGGCATGTTGACGGCTTTCACGGTGGGAACCACTTCTCTCACTCGCATGAGCAGGCTTCCCATCCGCGGCAGTCCACCGACCACCAAATGGTCCGAATGGGCGGCGCACACGTCCAGATAAATCGGATCGCGGCGCATGGTGATCGCCGTAACACGCATGTAGGGTTGAGGACCGAAGGAGGTGTAGTATCGCGGCCATTCCCCAAAAGGTCCTTCCTCATGCAATTCCCCCGGGATAATTTTCCCTTCAACGATGATTTCGGCAGAGGCGGGTACCAGGAGATCAACGGTTTCTGCAGGGACTACTTCCAGGGGTTCACCGAGAAGTGCGCCGGCTACTTCCAGTTCACCGCCGGCTCCCGGGTGACGGGAGATGGCGCCCAGCATGAGGGCCGGGTGATGCCCCAAGGCAATGGCGATGTCCATCTCTTCCTGGCGCTCGCTGTAACGGCGCCACAAATAAAAGATGTGGTGAGCCCTCACCATGTAAACACCCATGGTCTGGGAACCGTAGACCATGTGCCGGTACACTCCCGCGTTTTGCCTGCCGGTTTCCGGATCCTTGGTGATTCCGATTCCACTGCTGATATAAGGACCGCCGTCCAGCGCGTTGTGGGTGGGGATCGGCAAAATGCCGAGATCGGCTTTTTCTCCTGTGAGGATTGTTTCCTTTACGGGAGCATTGCTGACCGTGCGGGTGGCCACGGGACGCCGTTCCCGGGCGGCGTATTCCTCCACGAGAGTATCCAGTTTCGTATCCAGAGCCAGGGCCAGTTTCTCGTAGGTGGAACAGAGGTTGGTGACGACCGGAATGCGGGACCCCTTGACCTTGCCGAAGTAGACGGCCGGATACTTCCCCTCCTGTTCCAGCTTGGCCACGACCGTGTTGAGCTCGAAACGGGGATCGACCTCCCGGCGAACACGGACGATCTCCCGATCTCCCATCTTGGCCAGTTGAGAGAGAAAGCTCCTTAAGTCTTTGTTCATCGTTCTCCTCCGGATGATTCGGTTGGGGAGGTTCAATCGGCGCAACTTGGTTCCGCGTTGCGTCTATGGTAACATTCTTTCCCTCTCCACTTCAACGAGGAGAGATGCGGGGAAAGATGAATCTTCTCGAGTGTGTTCCCAACATCAGCGAGGGAAAAGACCAAAAGCTGGTCAATTCCCTGGTCCAAGCGGTAAAGAGTGTCCGTGGGGTCTGGTTCCTACATGTGACCAGTGACCCGGACCACAATCGCTCGGTGCTTACCTTTGCGGGCACTCCCGAGGGAGTTCTGCAAGCGGCCTTAGCCTCCTGCAGCATGGCTGTGGAGCACATCGACATGAGGAATCATCGTGGGGTTCATCCGCGCCTCGGGGCCGTTGACGTGGTTCCCTTTGTGCCATTGGGGCTTCTCCCCATGGCCCGGGCCGTCGAGACATCTCATGAGTTCGGAAAACAATTTTCCAGCCGCTACGAGATTCCAGTCTACTTCTACGGAGAGGCGGCCCGGACGGCGGAGAGAATCCCTCTGGAGGTGGTGCGCCGGGGAGGGTACAAAGGGTTGAGGGACAAGCTCAAAGATCCGCGCTGGATGCCCGACGAAGGCCCCTGCCGGTTTAACGAGAAGTCGGGGGGCACTGCGGTGGGAGCACGGGGAATTCTCATCGCCTTTAATGTAAACTTGGCCACGCAGGACCTGGAGAGTGCCCGCGCCATTGCCCGTGCTGTGCGCGCTCGGGATGGAGGACTGCCCGCCGTGAAGGCTATCGGTGTGGAGCTGCGCAGCCGCCGGATGGTGCAGGTCTCCGTGAATCTTGTGAACTATAAGATCACTCCCTGGAGTCTGGTCGTGCAGCGCATTGCCGAGGCAGCAAGAAATCGGGGCCTGCAGGTATCCGATCTGGAAATTATCGGCTTGGTGCCTCGTGAGGCTACACGCGAACTTGAGCAGTCCGGGGTCCCCTTGTCCTCCACCTGGAGACAGCAGATTCTCGAGGAAACTCTGACGGATTTCTGATGAACTCCGAATTGCCCCTTCTTTAGCGCGGCTCCATGACAATGTCCACCAAGGCAAATTCCTGCTGTTCCTTCACCCGGCGCATGGCTTCCTGAACGGCAGGACGCACTTCTTCGGGCCGGGTGATGGGACCTTTGCCCCACAGGCCGTAAGATTTGGCCATGGTGGCGAAGTCGACGTCCGGGCCCGTGATCTGTGTGCCGATTCCCGCATTTTCCACGGGGCGCTGGCGAGACCTGGCCATATTGATCCCGTGCTCTTCGGAGTTGTAGTAAGAGCGGTTATTGTACATGATGGCAAGCGTGGGAATGCGGTGGTGTGCCGCCGTCCACAGGGCGCTGGCGGTGAAGAGAAAGTCTCCGTCGGACTGGATATTCACGCAGAGCCTGCCGCTGCCCTTATTTGCCAGTGTGGCTCCTAGCGAAGCCCCCATTCCGTAACCCAATCCGCCTCCGCCGGCCCGGCCCAGGTACTGATACGGCTTATCCAGCACCCAGAGTCGGCGCACCCAGCTGTTGAAATCCCCGTTTACCAGAGTCCAGTCTTCGGACTTAATTGTTTCCCATATTTCTTTCGCCACGAAGGGGACCGTCAGACGACCGTTGCGAACGGGAGTCGCGGCGGCTTCCGCCCAAGTTTGCCTCAGGCGATTGTGTATCTCCGTGCACTCCTCCCGCCGCTGCAGGCGCCCCGAGGTCTTCGGGTTTTCGCCTTTCATTTTTTCTTTGCACAATGCCACCAGCTCCGGAAGGGCCACGGAAGTATCGGCCAGGATCGGCAGGTCCACGGCGGGAAGTCTCTGGTAATCGGTGGACCAGCTGCGGACGATGAGGTCGTTTAAGTGAATGTGAATCACCTGGGTTTCTTTGCCGATTCCCATCCTGGCTATCCGGGCCACGCGGTCCGTCGTGCTCAAGGCTCCGAAAAGATCCTGTACATCGAGGCCCAGAATCACGTCGGCTCTCTTGATAATTTCCTGGTCGGCGCCGGAAACGTCCAGGGGGTGCGTGTTCGGGAAGTTAAACCGGTTTCTCTTGTCCGTGTCGATGACAGGAGCGCAGAGGACTTCCGCCAGCTCCACCAAGTGGCGGACCGACTCCGGATTTCGGCCCATTAGGTCGGCGACGATCACCGGGAACCGGGCCTGGGTGAGGAGCTCGGCGGCTTTCTCCAGCGCCCGCTGCTCGGCCTGGAAGGGCGCGGCAACACTGTAACGGTTCACGTCGGGAAGGAGTACGTCTCCGGTCACCCGGCCTTCCTGGATCTCGGCGTCGTAGCAAATGTAGATGGGGCCCTGGGGCTCGGTCATGGCGGTCCGATAGCCTCTCAGAAAGGATTCAGCTACGTTGCTGAGAGCGTGGGGTTGATCGTCCCATTTCACGAAGTCGCGCACCAGGTTTCCCTGCACGAGGGCCGTATGGATCCAGTCGATCCAGGGGCGCCGCTTCATGGTGTCCATGGGCCCCGTGCCACCCAGGACGAGCACCGGGACGCGGTCGCACCAGGCATTGAAGATGGCCATGGAAGCATGCTGGAGCCCCACGATGTTGTGGACGAGGGCGATCATCGGTTTGCCCTTGGCCTTCGCATAACCGTGGGCGATGGCCACCGAGATCTCCTCGTGGCAGCACTCGATGACCTCGGGCTTTTTGTTTCCCCCGTAGTTCACGATGGAGTCGTGGATCCCGCGGAATGTGGCTCCCGGGTTGAAGGCTGCATATTCAATGTCCAGAGATTTGAAAACGTCGACAATGTGATCGGAACCAAATTCGGGCTGGCGACTACTGGTCTCTCCCGACGTGCTGATGTTGGTGGATTGCGGAGATGAAACCGGCATGATGAGCCTCCTTACCGTCTTGAACTTTTCCGGCCAGCAATTACAGAGACCTGTGTTGATCGTGAGGGTCGGGAACGCGGCTATTATACGGGTTTGTGGAGAACAAGTTCAACCAGATTTCCCGGAGGAAAACGCGCGAAGAAAAAGGGTGCTGAAAACGACCTGGGTGTGATATACATGAATATCTCCCGTTATCGACATACGTGGCAAATCGTCTGCGGCCGATTCCTTGATTTCTCCAGGAAAGGAGGAGCGCCATGGCAAGAACTCTTTCCAAACGCTGCGAGGGCATCAATCGTCGGGAATTTTTAGGTGGAGCGGCAAGCGCTCTCTTGCTTGGCTTGGGAGGATCGTTGTTTACCCCGGCACGAGCTCTCGCTCAGAAGAAGTACGTGGTCGGGGTCCTCAATACAGGCACTACGTCAATTTACTCGGCAATCATCAACCAGTTGCACCTGGATACCAAATATGGAGGAGATCTGGAGTTCAAGCCCTTTGATGACATCAACGCCCAGTTCACTCAATTCTTTCTGGGAAAGACGGACATCAGCGGAGCCTTCGGTGCCATCTCGGGGTCCATTGGCCGACTCGAGGGGCGGCCGGTTCAGTACATAAGCCCGAACATGCAGCAACAGACCTGCCTGATTGCCCGTGCGGATGCTCCGTACAAGCGCATGGAGGATCTCATCGGGAAGAATGTAGGTTGGTACGGTCTCCCTTCTGAAGCGAGTGCCGGGCTATTGATGGTCGCTCAGCTCAAGGGAATTGATGCAGAAAAGAAATTTCGGCTTCGCAAGGTCGCGGCTCCCCTGGCCGCCGCACTGGTGGAAAAAGGAGATCTGGAAGCCGGCCTGGCTATCGAGGTGAACCTGTCGAAACTCCTGGCCACGGGAAAATTCAAGGTGGTGGGGAATCCCTTTCTCAAGGATTGGCAGGAGATGACGGGCAATACCCTGATGCAGGTAGGCGGCATTGGCGCCCGGGAAGACACCATTCGCAATGCACGCTCAGCGATAATCTCTTTTCTCAAAGCGCGGGACGAAGCCTTTGAAATATTCACCAAGGATATCAAGGGGTACCTCCAGAAAGACTGGATGAAAAAAGTCCTGGGGCTCACCACGGATAGAGAAATTGAAATTGCTGCCGAACGCCTTCCGGGAACCTTCGTATGGAAGTGGGGTCCCAAGGGAGAACAGGAAATGGAGTTTTACCTGAAACAGGCGGTCAAAGCAGGAATCATCAGGCAGTTTCCGGACGGCTTTCTAAACCCGATTTCAGCATGATGATTGAAACATGCAGCCGTGATCTCGGTTCTCTGACTTGCCCTGTTTTCCATTAAGGGGGAGGATGTATCAGAACCTCACGGACGTCGAGCAGAGTTCCACAGCCCGGACATAGAGTCTCTTGGAGAGAAAAGTTAGGACTCTGGCCACCGTAACGGAGCGCGATCCACGGACCTGCGGTGCTCAGAGGGGCTTCCCGGACCAGAAGCTTAGCGTCCCACTCTGCCTCGTTTTTTCCCAGATGCTCCCCGCACTTGGCGCAGTGCAGGTATTCTTGCCCATTTCTGCGGACGCGGAGCAAGTATTCCCCGATTTGCTCCCCCTCCAGTTTCCTGGGCCCGAAGCCATTCCCAGAACTCAGACGGGACCGATCTCCCAACCGCTGCGCAATTAACTTCTCCCTTTCTCGCCGTGTGGCCTCTTTATCTACGGTTAGGTCTTCACGCAGCTTGACTCCGTAGTACTTAGGGGCCGCTTCTACGGAGACCGTGCCATTGCGAACGTCTCCCCGCACTCTTTCGGGGTCCCGGTCCAGCGGATCTCCGTACCCTCCGCCTCCCGGCGGATAAAACACCAGCAGGTCCCCTGCGCCCAAAATGCCGTCCGACTTCGAGGGGAGATGCTGCATCTGACCGCCCAGGGCTTCATGAGTCATGGGGATCTTTCCCCCCTTCATGAGCTCCCAGATGTTCGAGTCCCGCACAAGAGAGACCTGGGAACCAGATCCCGGGTAGCCCCCTTCGATCCCTGCCGCGTTGGACTGGTTCGTCCCGGCCGTGTTCATGCACTTGAAGATGGCGCGCTCAGTACCATAGGGAGTCAAGGCGGAAATGGAAGTCACCCCTCCGCGGAATTTTCCCGGACCTCCCGAATCCTTCAGGCGCCGCCGAAAGACGTACAGGACAGGGAGTTTCCACTCCTGGTCCTCCACGTTCGCCATGAACCCCAAGTAGGATAGGGGATGACCCGCGTTGTCGAATCCGTCGCCGAAGGAACGGCCCCCGGCCCCGCCGCCCCGGTGATCCGAAAGGAGAGCGCTGACCATCTTCCCCTTGTGTCCGACTCCAAAGATGTTCACCGCGTTGCTGGACACGGTCCAGGACGGGCAGACCCGGTCCCGGTACTTCGGCGAGCGGCTGAGCATGCGCGCCACCACCTGGATGGCTGCTGCGGACACCAGCCAGCTAAAGCCAAGAGTGCAGATGCTCACGGCGGCCGGGTACTGGGCATTCACCACGGTCCCTGGCGGGGCGTTGATGTGAACGCAGCGCTTGACGCTGCTGTTCCAGTCGATCTCCCCCCCGCACAGAAAGTCGAAAATGGGAACGATGGTCTTGGCGTACGTGGCGTGGTAGGTGCTGTTCACGGGGCCCTCGACCTGCTCTGAGCTGCCGGTGTAGTCGAAGTACAGTTCGTCCCCCCGTTTCTCCAGGGCCACGGCGACCCGGTGGAGCTTCTCGGAACCCACCCGCTCGCCGTCCATGAAGACCTGCCCTTCCCAACGCCCCTCGGGAAGCTCGGAAATCCGCTGGCGCAGCTTCTCCTCGGCAAAATCAATGGACTTGGCCAGAACTTCCAGAACGACGTCGATCCCCTTCTCGTCGATCAACTGGACAAGACGCCGTTTCACCACGTTGATGGCGCCGATTTGTGCGCCCAGGTCCAGGAGAACCATCTCCGGCAGACGCGAGTTCAGAGCAAAGGTCATCTCGGCTTCCCGCACCAGCTTTCCCCGGTTCACGATCTTCAGGAAATAGCGCGGGGGTTCCTGGAAGATGTTGCGGGCGTTGACGCAAAAACTCCCCTCGTCGATTCCCCCCACATCAGAGTGATGGAGGACATTGCCTGCCCACATGACGATCTTTCCGTCGTGGAACAGTGGACTTACCACCGCCAAGTCGTTCTGGTGCAGGCAGCCGATGTAAGGGTCGTTCACCATGAAGATGTCCCCGTCGCTAATCTCCGAAGCTATGCGGATCACGCTCTTGATCAGGGTGTCCATGGTCGTTACGTGACTGGAAACATAGGGCCCCACTACAGCCACGTCCCCCGCGGTGGTGAACAGTCCCACGTTGAAATCGTTCCCCTCTACGACGATGGGGGAAGCCGAGATCGTGCGAATCGTGATTCCCTGCTCGTCGTTGATTTGCCACAGACGGTGCTTCACTACCTCAAAGGTAATGGGGTCAGTTCCCATCAATTATCCCTTTTCCAGTCCCGATGTCTTTTCCTCTCTGAGTCCTAGTCCCTGAGTGCATTCATAGTTCCACTTCTTGACCTCGATCAGCAACTAAAAAATTCGCAGGACCTTTACCTTGCCCCGAGGTTTTTGCGGGGTGAGCTACTCTACGGGGCCCATCCTGAGGGGGTTGGACTGCGGACTCCGAATTGTCCTGTCACCCGAGTAGATCATGGATTTAATTTGACAAGAATATTCTAGGTAATCTACCATCGTTTTCTATTCCACATTACAAGCGGCGCGAGGGGACCCCCACGGACTACGGCGCCCGTGTGGCGTTGAAGAGGTTGGGCTTGAATCCCCAGGCCGATGTGCAGTTGTTGCGCCTCGGCGGCACCGGCATCCTGTGGCCGGCTCTCCAGTCCGGGCAGATTGCCGGCGCGACGCTCACTCCTCCTCAGAGTTTCAAGGCCGACGCCCTGGGGTTCACCCGGCTGGGGGACACGTACGACGCGCCGTATCAAAACGTCGGGATCGTGATCCGCAAAGCCGATGTGGAGGAGAGGATGGAGGTCTGGGTGCGCTTCCTGGGGGCGATGCAGCAGGGGATTGCCCGCTGGTACGAGGATCCCAAGCTGGCCAAGGCGGTCATCACCAAGTACACGAAGGAGAACGACCCGGAGATGCTGCAGAAGACGTACGACTTCTTTTCGAAGCAGGGCGGGTTCACCAAGGATCTGTCGCTGAACGACGAAGGGATCCGCGAGATTCTGACGTTTCTGGCCTCGACCCGGCTCCCCGCGGCCAAGAACTTCACTCCGAAACAGATTTACGACAAGAGGATTCTTGAGAAGCTGAAGAAGTGAGGGCACGATCCGTCGTCTACTGCCGGAGGAGGCGGCCGAAACCAGGAACAAGGTCCGTTACTCCGGCCATCCTCAGGGCTGCCCAGAGAGTCGCCTGGTTGCTTGAGGTGACGGGTTTGCCTATTTCCTTCTCCAGTGCCTCGATGATTTTCAGCGTTGGCCAGTTCGTGCAGCTTAGGAAGACGCCGTCGCAGTCGGAGGAATTGACGGATAGTGCGGTGCGGTAAACTTCTTCGGGAGGGATCAAGGCCATCTTCCCTCCTTTCGGACAGTTGAGCCCTTTCATCCGGAGAACCTCAACTCCACTGCCACGGAAAAACAGTTCCTCCAACTGATTCGTGCGCTCGTCATAGGGGGAACCAAGTCCGATCCGTTTCATTCCGAGAGCTTCAAAGGCCTTGAGGACGGCTCCCGCCGTGGACAAAGCCGGAATTCCGGTCCTGGCTTCGATCCGGGTCACGATTTCCTGGTCTTTCCCCGGACCGCGGTACGTGCTGGCGGCGGTGCAGGCGAAGACGATGACATCCACCTTGGCGTCTGCCAGGAGTTCGGCCGCGTCGGGGGCCCCCTCCACCATCCGTTGATACTCAGCTTCCCCACCTCGCATCCCCGCCCGGGTGAAGTGGAGCTCCACACCTTCCGGAGCGACTCGTGACAGCTCAGGTTCGAGGATGGTGTTTACGGAGACGACGATAATCCCGATCCGAACCGGTCGCCCCATTTCCAGGTCCCTCCGTTTGAAAACACGTTTTTACTTTACCGGGCGCCGGGCGGCGCGCAAGGCTCCTGTCTTGTCCCAGTCGATTTCCCGGCCACCCGGATGGAGGACGACGCCGTATTCTTGCAGGGCGTGTTCCACGGATATCTTGTCGTCCCGTACGTCCCCCAGCACTCGTACAGGGTCTCGCGCCAGTGGTTCTCCCCAACCTCCCGCGCCTGCGGTCTGATGCTGAATCCGCTCTCCTCGCTTCATGGTGATCTGAAATTTGGAGGGCAGATCGCGGACTTCGCCGTTGCTATAAAGAAGATTTCGGCCTGGTTGGCCCGAGTGACCTCCACGCAAGCCGTAGGGCAAGAACTTGAGACGGTCGGTCCTCATGTGGACCTTGGCCTCGTCGGCCCCCATTAACTGCCAGCGCCGGGTCACTCCCAGTCCACCGCGGAACTTGCCGGGTCCTCCGGTGTCGGGTACCAGCGAGTATTCTTCGACCAGGAGAGGCGATTCCATTTCGATCACTTCCACGGGGGTGTTGGAGAAGTTGGAGCAGAGCCCCGCCAGGTGATCAATTCCGTCTTTGTCGGGGCGTCCTCCCCAGGATCCGGGAAGCCAGTCCAGCTGCACGAAAGGAGTGCGGTCCGGGTAATATCCGGATACGCTGATGTTGCAATCTGTGGCAACGCCGCAAGCGAGTACTCTTTCCGGTAACATCTGGGCCAGAGCTCCCAAGAGAGCATCGGCAACACGAATCGCCGTAAGCACTCTCGATGCGACTGGAGCCGGAGACAATGCATCGACGAGGGTTCCGGGAGTCGTCACCCCCTTGAGGGGGCGAAAGAACCCCTCGTTATTGGGGATGCCGGGGTCCAGGATGCAGCGCACAGCGAAATAAAAACTGGACAGGGTGTAGGACCGGGTCATGTTAATCGCACCTCTGACTTGGGGGGAAGTTCCGGTGAAATCAGCGGTGAGTTCGTCTCCTTGCTTCTTCAAAGTGACGCGGATCGGGATGGGATCCGGGCTCCACCCGTCGTCGTCCAGATGATCGCAAAAGGAGAATTCACCTTCGGGAAGGTTTCGGATGGCCTGGCGTGTGCGCTCCTCGCTGTAATTGAGAAGATCTTGAAGGTACCACTCGGTGGTCTCCAATCCGTACTCTTGAACCAGGGCGACCATCCCTTCCTCGCCCTCGGCGCAGGCGGCCACTTGCGAATTCAGGTCACCCATCACCTTATCCGAGACGCGAACGTTTCGCTCGATGATGGATAGAAGAGTTTCGTTGGGCTTCCCGCGGTCGTACAGTTTCAGAGGTGGGATGCAGAGTCCCTCCTGGTAAATCTCGGTGGCGGCGGAGGAGATGCCCCCGGCGGCAATCCCTCCGATATCGGCATGGTGAATGATGGTGCACGAATACCCGAGCAGGTGGTCCCCGATAAAAACGGGCTTGAACATATAGATATCGGGAAGGTGCGCTCCTCCTTCATAGGGGTCGTTGAGCACGTAGACATCACCCGGATGACAGTCGTCTTTGAAGTGTTTTCGCACCGCCTGCATGGCGGGAGGAATGCTTCCCAGCATGAGCGGGAGGCACAGTCCGAGAGCGACCAGTTCGCCGTCGGCATTACACAGGGCTGTGGAGAAGTCCATGACTTCCTTGGCCACCGTGGAGCGGGCCGTTCGAACGACGGTGACGGCCATCTGGTCGGCAATGGCGGCGATAGCATGCTGCATCAATTCAAATGTGATGGGATCCCGCTTCAAATTTCCGGCCATCTCTTTTCCCCTCATGATCGATGGATCTCCATGACGATGTTGTCCCACGTATCCTTTTTGACCTTGCAGCGAGGAGGAACGACGGTGGTGGAATCATACTCTTCGATAATGAAGGGGCCTTCTTGAAAACCGGCGTCGAGTTGGCCGCGTCCTACCACCGGGGTTTCCACCCAGCCTAGAGCCGGACCAAAATAGACAGGGCGCTGATGGGCTCCGGTAGATGCCGATGAGGAACGGTTCTGGGAAAGCGAGATACCTTCAAATACGTGGGGCTTTTCCCGAAGACCACGGGCCACCAATCGTAAGTTGACGAACTGAACCGGTCCCCCGGGGGAACGGTAGCCATACGTAATTTCGTGCTCTTGTTCGAAGGCCTCTCGCAAAGCAGCCAAGCTGTCCAGATGGAGCGAGCCGTCAGACAGCGCGATGCCGAGATCGGAATTTTGCCCGACGTAGCGGATGTCCGCGATCGCCTGTACCCGCGTTCTCTCTCGGGAGTATCCTTCCCGGTCCAATTCCTGGAAGGCCTTCCTTGCCATCCGCGCCAAGGCCTGGTTGACATCATCCGCCGTGACCTCTGTAAACTTTTTCCAGAAGGTCTGTACGTAGTGGTGCTCCAGGTCTGAAAACAGGAGTCCAAAGGAACTGAACAATCCTGGGGCTGGTGGGACCACCACTTGTGCTATCTCCATTTCCTGGGCGAGATGCGCTGCGTGGACCGGACCGCTACCGCCAAAAGCGGAGAGGGTGAATTTTCTGGGGTCACGTCCTCGTTCGACGGACACGGCCCGGACCGCTCGGACCATGGTGGCATTGGAAATCCGATGGATGCCGTATGCGGCTTCCACCAAGTCAAGACCCAGAGGCGCAGCGATCTGTTCTTGAAGAGCGCGGCGGGCGGCTTCTGCATTTAAGGACAGCGTCCCGCCGGCGAGATGATTAGGATTCAGGTAGCCGAGCACAACATTGGCGTCGGTCACCGTGGGATCGATTCCACCTCGGTTGTAGCATACCGGTCCGGGGCTTGCTCCGGCACTCTGGGGTCCCACCTTTAATATGCCCCCCGCGGCGATCCAAGCGATACTTCCACCGCCGGCGCCGACTTCGGCGATGTCCAAGATGGGGACCCGCACCAGGTAGCCTCCTCCTCTCAGCAAACGGTGGCCTACATTGAGCCCGGCCCCGACTTCGTACTCGGTGGCCTTGGTCACCTGACCTTTTTCAATGATGCAGGTTTTGGCCGTCGTACCTCCCATGTCAAAGCTGATCAGGTCCTCCATGCCGATGTGGCGGGCCATGAAAAGGGTCCCCATCACGCCCGCCGCGGGACCCGATTCAATGATGTGGATCGGCTTCTCTATGGCCCCGGTGGCTGTAACCACTCCGCCGTTGGACTGCATGAGGAGAAGAGGGCAGGCGATCCCGGTGCTTTCCAGTTTATGAGCGAGACGCTCAACGTAG
>DATEAK010000149.1:0-2003 GCA_035288405.1 bacterium
CTAAATACTCATCACGACACGTGTCTTTTTTAGCATGATCGCTTTGTACATGCTGAGACCCATCCACTTCAACCACCAAGTTTGCCCCTGGCGCGTAGAAATCCACAATGGATTCACCGATTGGTTTCTGCCGATAAAACTGGACGCCTGGAAGCTGTTTATTTCGCAAACGTGACCAAAGAGCGCTTTCGCTGTCTGTCAAATTCTTGCGCAGCTCCCGCGCTTTGTCTTTGAGATTCGAATTGTACCTCAACATCTCTCGATCCTCTCAAAATCCCCCCTGCCCCACCTTTTTCAAAGGGGGGTTATGTTAGCGCTTATGCCCCCACGAGGGGGGAGGGAAAAATTATGAGTCCCTCTCCCTTGAGGGGAAGGGTAGGGAAGGGTGAACAGTGCATTTTCGGATCAGGGTTCACAGTACCGCCTTTTGGGGCATTCTCTATAGAGAAAGATCCCCGGTGGTCTTGTTTCTCTGGGAAAATGGGTGATGACCCGCTTCTATTCTGGGACCCACTGGATGTTCTGTCAAGCTTCCACTGGAGCCGGACTATGTTGTCGCCTGAAAGGTCCAAGCAGGCCCGAAGGGCGCTTTTCAGGGGGGGAATTTTCCCATGGATCGACCGGGAAAACTGAGATAATGAAGAAGATGAACCTTTGCAGCACCGGAGGTCGAGGGACCTGATGAAAATGAACGTGGTCGGCGGAGACCCTGCCGGATTCTACTTCGCCCTGTTGATGAAGAAGGTCGGCAGCGCACATGAGATTACCGTATGAACGTGATGAGAGCTGCGGATCTGCCCCGTTATTACAACGCCGTTGACATACTGGAGCGCAATCTTGCCGAGCGAGCTGACAAGATTGCCCTCTGCAGCCCGGAAAGGAACATGACGTTCCGGGAAGTGTCCCAGGAGGCAAACCGTGTCGGCAACGCTCTCAAACGCCTGCACGTCCGCGTGGGTGATGTGGTCGGCATCCTATGTCCCGACCAAGCCGAGTGGGTGACCACTTTCTTCGGAGCAATGAAAATCGGAGCCGTGGCGCTGGGGATCAATACTTTGCTTACTCCCCGGGAGTTTGCCTATATCCTGGAGGACAGCCGGACGCGGGTGCTGATCGTGCACGAGTCGCTTTATCCGAAAATCGAAGCATTCAGGAAGGAATGCCGATTTCTAGAGCACGTTGTGGTTGTTGGCGACGGAGAGCATTCCTACGAGGAATGGATCCGGAACGAGCCTGCAGAATTAGCGGCGGCCTCGACCCAGCGCGATGACTTCGCCACGCTGAATTACTCCAGCGGTACGACCGGCGAGCCCAAGGGGATCTTCCATGCCCACAAGGATCTGCCGTTGACGGCGCAGCTATTCGGGGTGAACGTGCTGGGTTTGAGATCGGAAGACCGCACCTTTGCGGCTTCCAAGCTCTTCTTTACTTTCGGTACGGGTGGTAACCTGCTCTTCCCCTGGTACGCGGGTGCCGGCATCGTTCTGTTTGCCGGCCCGCCGCGCATTTCCACCAACGTCCTTGAGATGGCGGAGCGCTTCAAACCGACGATCCTGTTCAACGCGCCCACCGGCTATGCCGTCATCCTGGCGATCGAGGACTTCATGGGGAAATATGATCTGTCCTCCGTGCGCCTGTGCGTGTCCGCGGGCGAGGCACTACCGGCCCCCATCTGGCGCCGCTGGAAGGAGACGACGGGTCTGGACATCATCGACGGGATCGGTTCCACGGAAAACTATCACACCTTTATCTCCAACCGTCCGGGTGACATCCGCCCGGGGAGCAGCGGCAAAGTGGTGCCGGGGTACGAGGTGAAAATTGTCGACGAGGATTTCTGCGAGTTGCCGCCAGGGCAGATGGGCAATCTGCTTGTCAAGGGAGAGACCGCGGCGCTGTTCTACCTGCACGACTACGAGCGGAGCCAAAAGACCTTCCTGGGCGAGTGGCTTTTCACCGGCGACAAGTACTACGTGGACACCGACGGCTACTACTGGCATGCCGGA
>DATEAK010000150.1:0-2912 GCA_035288405.1 bacterium
GCAATGTGGCCCAACTCGTCTCGACCACCTCCCCGACCCGGATCGAGCGCAAGTATCAGCAGCGGGCCGTTTTCGTCACGGCGGACACCAGCGGCCGGGACTTTGGCAGCGTGGCTCGTGAGATCGAGGGCAAGATCCGAAGCCTGCAGATTCCCGAAGGCTTTACTGTGAAGCTAAAAGGGTCCCGTGAAGATCAACAACAGGCCTTCCGCTCCCTGGCCTTTGCCTTATTGCTGGCCATCATTCTGATCTACATGGTACTCGCCGCCCAATTTGGTTCCCTGGTCCACCCCTTTCTGATCATGTTCTCCGTTCCCCTGGGGTTCATCGGCGTGATCTGGGCTCTTGTTCTGACCGGGACCACCTTGAGTGTCATCTCATTCATCGGCATCATCATGATGGTGGGGATCGTGGTCAGCAACGCGATCCTGCTCGTGGACTACACGAACGTCCTGCGGGCCCGGGGAGTCGAGCTGGACCAGGCCGTCGTTCAGGCCGGGAGAACGCGTCTGCGCCCGATCCTGATGACCACCTTAACGACTCTTTTAGGTCTTTTGCCCATGGCCTTGGGGATCGGAGAAGGTGCTGAAGCGAACGCTCCTCTGGCCATCACCGTCATCGGCGGCCTTACGGTCTCCACCTTCCTCACGCTGGTCTTTCTCCCCGCGCTGTACCACAGCGTCGAAAGCTATCGTCTGAAAAGACAAGGAATGCACTCAGCAGCCAGCGCTCAGCTTTAAGCAAATCTCTCCTCGCCCCCTGCAAGGGGGAGAGGAGAAAGGTGAGGGGGTTTTATTGAGCATCGTGGGGCGTAGGACTTTCGTGTGGTAAAATGATTTACGATTTTTGCTACGGGAAGCGTAGATCCGTGGCGGTTGTGTGGATCAGCTCGAAATACGGGAGGAGTAGGTGGCGATAAAAACGATTTTTTTTGATGCCGGCGGCACTCTGATCTTCATTGATTACGATTACATTATCGAGGTGCTCAAACGTCACGGGATCACACTGGACCAGGAAGACCTCATGAGGGGAGAGTATGCAGGCAAGTTTGAGGTGGATCGTCGCATATTGGTTGAAAAGCGCCGGGACGGTCTCTGGGATGATCTGTTCGGGATTATCCTTCGGGGTGCGGGAGTCCCCGATGAACTCGTGAGCCGTGTGATGCCCGAACTGGAGAAGGAAGTTCCCGCGGCGGGACTGTGGCGTTGGGTCCGGCCGGAAACCGCGAATCTCTTGCGTGATCTTCGCTCGGCGGGCTACACCCTTGGGGTGATTTCAAATTCCGACGGCCGGGTTGCTCAGCTTCTGGAAGGTGCAGGCCTTGCACCGTATCTGGATGTGATCATCGATTCCGCCGTCGTCGGGGTGGAGAAGCCGGATCGCCGCATCTTTGATCTGGCCCTCCAGCGAGTGGGAATTTCCGCACAGGAAGCACTTTTCACGGGAGACATTTATTCGGTGGACATCTTGGGGGCGCAGTCCGCGAACGTGCAAGGGATTCTGTTCGACCCGCTGCGGCTTTACGATCACGTGAACTGCCCCCGGATTCATGCCATTGACGAGATTGCTGTCTATGCCGGCCAATCTTCCCCCCCAGTACTATGAAGCGGAACAGCTTTTCCGGGAAGCAAAATCCCCACAGGATAAACTAGCGGCCCTGGAGGAGATGCTCCGGATCATCCCCCACCACAAGGGGACGGACAAGCTGATCGGAGACTTGCGCCGCAAGATGGCCAAGCTCAAGGAAGAGGCCCAGAGAAAACACCCCGGGGGGAAGAGAGGAGAGGCCTTTCAAATCCGCCGGGAAGGAGCCGCCCAGGCGGTCCTGGTGGGGCTGCCGAATTCAGGGAAGTCTTCCTTACTCGCAGCCCTCACCCATGCGACGCCTGTCGTGGCGGATTATCCGTTCACGACCCGCAGCGCCCAGCCGGGGATGATGGTCTTCGAGAACGTGCAGATCCAGCTTGTGGACACGCCTCCTCTGGGCGATGAGATTGCCGACGCCTGGATTCCCAATCTGGTGCGAGGGACGGATCTCGTCATTCTTGTGGTGGACTTGGAAGAAGATGCGCGCACACAGCTTGAATTTATTCTAGAAGAGTTGGAGAAATGGCGTATTGGAATTCGGGGACTGCGCACCGGCAAGGAAGAGCGCGTCGGCTTTGTGGAGAAGCGCGGCTTTCTGGTCGGCACCAAGCTGGAGACGGCGGTAGCTCAAGAGAGGCTGGCTTACTTGCAGGGACTAGGGATCCCGGCCCATGGCGTTTCGGTGAAGCGGGGATGGGGTCTGGAGGAATTTTCACGATCTGTGTATGAGGCTCTGGAGGTGATCCGGGTGTACAGCAAGCCGCCGGGGAAGCCTGCCAGCTTGCAGGAGCCCATCATCTTACCCCGAGGAAGCTCGGTGGCGGATCTTGCCGAGAGCATTCACAAGGATCTCCTTCAGCAGATGAAATTTGCGCGAGTGTGGAGTCACCAGGAAACAATTCCTCGGAAGGTGGGTCGAGACCATGAGCTGCAGGAAAGGGACGTGGTAGAGATCCACACCTGAATGCGCAAGGTCCTCGGGAGTGCCCCTTGGGGCTCCGGTAAACTTTTGCGCGGGAGAACGATTTCGGGTCGGTTGCGCTTCGCATGCGAGGAGGTTCGAGTCTTCAGGGTACGGTGCCTGCAAAACTTTGTAGGGGCACCCCTGCGCCTGCCTTATCTTATCCCGGGAGGGGTTTGGTATTATACGGAGGGCTTTTTAAGAAGGAAGGAGGACCAAGAGCTCGCTGGGTTGAGGACCATGCCTGCCTGATCCCCTGGAGGATCCCGCACAGACTGTCCCCCCCAGCGATGGAACGGAGCCCGAGGTTCCATAGAAAGTTGTCCCTTTGAGGACTGAGATAAGGCGAACCTTCCGTTCCTGC
>DATEAK010000151.1:0-12985 GCA_035288405.1 bacterium
ATCGTCCCCACGTTCACGTGCGGCTTGGTCCTCTCAAACTTCTCCTTCCCCATTCCCCTTTCCCTTCTGCACCGTCAGGGTGCCGGTACCCTGAGCGCCCTATAATTTATGGAGCCCACGACCGGGCTCGAACCGGTGACCTCTTCCTTACCAAGGAAGTGCTCCACCGCCTGAGCTACGTGGGCAACCTCTCTTTAGGAGCATTTTTCCTAAGTGGAGCGGGAAACGGGATTCGAACCCGCGACCCCGAGCTTGGAAGGCTCGTGCTCTAGCCAACTGAGCTATTCCCGCGCAACCCAAAAACAGGTGAACAGCCATTAGTGAGTCCGGATGCGCTACCCTCTTCACCATTGACTGTTCACAACCAGCAACCATTACTATGGTGGGGAGGGGAGGATTCGAACCTCCGAAGGCTGTGCCGACAGATTTACAGTCTGTTCCCTTTGACCGCTCGGGAACCTCCCCCTTAGAAAATTTTTCCAACCCATGGAGCTGGCGAAGGGACTTGAACCCCCAACCTGCTGATTACAAATCAGCTGCTCTACCGTTGAGCTACGCCAGCAACCCGCTGAAACCTTACAGATTGAAACTATTTTTTAATATCCGGGACTTCCATCTCCCTAGGTATAAAACGCATTACCAGAACGGGTATACTAGCACAGTTACATTTGCCGTCAATACTTTTTTTGCCCATTGTGCTGGCGCCAGATTTCATAGAAAAGAATGCCGGCCGCTACGGCGACGTTGAGCGAAGAGAGCTGTCCGCTCAGGGGGATGGACAGCAACACGTCACAACTGTTCCGCACCCGGGGACGCAGACCTTTCCCCTCCCCTCCCAGAACCAGGGCCGTGGGCGGGGAAAAGTCCCATGAATCACAGGTTGTTGCTGCACCAGCTTCCGCGCCGATCACCCAAAACCCCTGTTCCTTTAAATAGCGGATTGCTTCATAGAGGTTCGTAACCTGAGAGATTCTTAGGTGTTCCAACGCCCCGGCAGCCGTCTTGGCAACCACAGAAGAAAGCGGAGCGGACCGCCAAATTGTTGATATAACTCCTTGAACCCCAAAAGCTTCTGCTGAGCGCAGAAGAGCCCCAAGATTCCTCGGGTCTACAACGGAATCGAGGAGCAGGAGGACCGAGATTGGGTGTTTCTCACGCACCTCGCGAACCAGGTCTTCCAATTCCCACAAGTGTCTGCGGGCAATGAGAGCCGCCACCCCTTGATGGGATCGGGTACGTGTCAGGAGATCCAAATCGGCCCGGACCTGCCGCTGGACGGGAATTCCCTGCTGCCCGGCCATGGCCAAGATCTCTTTTAGGGGAGTGCCCCCTCGTCCTTCACTAAAAAGGAGTTTCTGGACCCGGCCGTCCTTAGAGCGGAGAGCTTCCCGTACCGGTTGAATACCGTAAATCACTTCCCACTTCCGTCTTCCCTGAGTTTCCACTGAGTCCCCTGAGGGGTATCCTCGAGAACAACCCCTCGATCCAGAAGGTCGGACCGGATCTGATCTGCCAGGGCCCAATCCTTGCGACGGCGGGCCTCTTGGCGTTCCGCAATCTTCCCCCCCACGTATTTCTCAGTAAGTACCGTGTTCAAATCTGCGGAGGGTAAGGGTTCATGAGTGCCGTCGGGTAGGCTGCGGAAATACTCCCCCGATGGGATGGATAGAATCCCCAGAACCTCTCCAGCCTCAGCCAAGGCTCTTCTGGCCTCAACAAGGACGAAGGCGGAGGAACCCGGTCGATCGGCCAGGGACCGGGAGAGAAAGCGATTCACAACCCTTACGATCTCAAAGATCTGGCCTATTGCCGCCGGGGTGTTGAAGTCATCCTCCATACTCTCCCAGAATCGGGAGGAAAGCTCACGAACCTGGTCCGCCACGGACCGCTCTTCACTTTCCAGTTCCACCGCCATGCTGGTCGGCAAAGAGACACGTTCCAAGAATCGATCCGTTCGATCCAGGCACGTGTAGATCCGGTCCAGAGCTTCCCGGCTCTCTTTCAGGGCCTGCACGGAATAGTCCAAGGGGCTGCGATAGTGAGTGCCCAGAAGAAAGAGCCGAACGACTTCCCGTCCCAAAAGGGTGTGGCGATCAAACTGGTTGAACACCTCGCGGATGGTAAAAAAGTTCCCCAACGACTTGGACATCTTTTGCTGGTTCACATCCACAAAGCCGTTGTGGATCCAGTGTCGCACCGTCTGTTTTTCCCACACCGACTCCGATTGGGCAATTTCGTTCTCATGGTGGGGGAAAATGAGGTCCTGGCCGCCGCCGTGAAGATCGAAGGTTTCCCCCAGGTATTTCCAACTCATGGCGGAGCATTCGATGTGCCAGCCCGGACGCCCCGGTCCCCATGGGCTATCCCATTTGGGCTCACCGGGCTTGCTCGATTTCCACAGGACAAAATCCAAGGGATCCTCTTTTTGCTCCCCTATTTCAACGCGGGCTCCGGCCCGCAGGTCACCAATCTCTCTTCCCGATAGCTTGCCGTAGCCCGGGAAAGATCTTACGGAAAAGTAGACATCGCCTCCCACCGCATAGGCGTTGCCCTTGCGGACCAGAGCGGCGATGAGACTTTGCATTTCCTTTATATGTTCTGTGGCTCGCGGTTCGTATGTGGGAGAGACCAGCCCCAGGAAGCTCATGTCGCGGTTGAACTCTTCGATATAGCGCTCAGCGATTTCCTGCCAGGCAACTCCTTCCCGCCTGGCTCTGGCAATGATCTTGTCATCTACATCCGTAAAGTTCCGCACGTAGGTAACCTGGTGAGCGCGGCGCAGATAGCGGTAGATCACGTCGAAGACCACAGCCGAGCGGGCATGCCCCATATGACACAAGTCGTAGACCGTCACCCCGCAAACGTACATCCTCACCCGGCCGGACTCGAGCAGAACGAGAGGCTCCCTCTGCCGCGTTAGAGTGTTATAACATCGAAGGGACATAGATAAGTCTCAACGGATGATCTTTAAAGTTGCCGGTCGACTAAAAGAGCATTGGCATGGGCGACGATACCGACCCCTCTTCCCACAAAGCCGAGGCCTTCCGACGTTTTAGCCTTGATGCTGATCCGATCCGGAGCAAGCTCAAGCGTCTCGGAAATCTTGCGGATCATCGCGGGAACGTAGGGAGAAAGACGAGGCGCTTCCGCAATCACCGTGCAGTCCACGTTCACGATCTTGTAACCTCGCTCGTTCAAAATTCTCCTGACTCTTGAGAGCAAGTCGAGGCTCGAGATACCGGAAAACTGTGGATCCGAATCGGGGAAATGAGTACCTATATCCCCTGCGGCCGCGGCCCCTAACAGGGCATCACTTAGAGCATGGAGAAGAACGTCCGCATCGGAGTGGCCCTGAAGCCCCTTGTCGTGGGGAATCTCTACGCCACCGATCACGAGTTTGCGGCCGCTGACCAAGCAATGGACGTCGTAGCCCTGCCCGATCCTTACACTCCCCTCCTTTCTCAAGTATTTCTCCCCCCAGAGCAGATCTTCGGTGGTGGTGATTTTTATATTGGAAGAAGATCCCGGAACTACTTCCACCGTCTGGTCCAATCGTTCCACTAAACTAGCCTCGTCCGTTCCCAAAATCTGATCTTCTTGAGCCCTTCTTAGAGCCTCCAACAAAATCGCCCTACGAAAGACCTGGGGTGTTTGGGCACACCAGAGACCGTCCCGAGAGAGCGTACCCACGCAAGCGCCCCGGCGGTCCACCTTCTTGAGAGTGTCCGCCAGAGGAAGAGCAGCAATGGCGGCGCCGCATCGGAATGCCGCTTCCAAGGTGCGGACCAGAAGGTCCTGGGTCAAAAAAGGGCGCACGCTGTCGTGGACCAGAACAAACTCACTGTCCACCCGGGTCCTGAGCACCCCGGCTTGAACTGAATCTTGGCGCCTCTCCCCGCCAGGAACCAGCTCGGCGAGCTTGCTGAATGGGTATGCTGAAAGGATACTCTTCCGGCAATAATCGACGCGCTGCGGAGGAACCACGAGGATAATTTCCTCGATGAGCGGGCACTCTTCAAGGGCTTGGAGCACATGGACAAGAACCGGCTTTCCCGCCAAAGGGTGGAACTGTTTTTCGATCTCTCCCCCGAATCGGCTCCCTCGGCCGGCTGCCGGGACGACGGCCGCGGCCCTCATGGGCCGCCTCTCCTCATGTCCTTACTCCTCCTTGCTCCCATTTTCCCGCAGCTTTGTAAAGATCATGCGCCCGGCTGTGGTCTGCAGCACACTTGTAACTGACACTTCCACATTCCGTCCCAGAAACTTGCGGGCTCCATCTACGACAACCATGGTGCCGTCGTCCAAGTAAGCGACTCCTTGACCGTACTCCTTCCCTTCTTTAAGGACATAGACCTTCATGATCTCGCCGGGAAGAACGACCGGTTTGACGGCGTTTGCCAGTTGGTTGATGTTGAGAACCGTCACTCCCTGAAGTTCGGCAACCTTGTTCAGGTTGAAGTCATTGGTGACCACCTTGGCTCCCATGACCTTGGCAAGCTCGATCAGCTTGGCATCCACCTCGCGGATTTTAGGGAAATCGTTCTCAACGAAACGGACTTCCAGATCGTTGTTCTTCTGGATCCGCTGCAGAATGTCCAGACCCCGGCGTCCGCGGTTGCGCTTCAAGGGATCCGAAGAATCAGCGATATGCTGGAGCTCCTTGAGAATGAATTGCGGGATGATCAGTTCTCCTTCCAGAAAGCCGGTCTCGCAAATGTCGGCAATCCGCCCGTCAATGATCACACTGGTGTCCAGAATCTTGTGCCCTTCCCTTTCCGGTTCTCCCTTGAAAAACTGGCGGTAGGTAGAGAATTCGAACTCCTCTCCTTTCCTGACTCCGATCATGATCCCCAAATAAGCAAAAACAGCATTCGTCAACATCCGTATCGTTTCTCCGAGCACCGGATGATGAAAAGGGATCAAGAGCAACGAGTAAGTCACCACGTTGGCGGTGAGCAACCCAGCCAAAAGACCCAAGATACCTCCCACCAAGATTTTGGCGGAAAGCTTGCGCAAGCCTACCTCCACCCCGATGATGACCAACCCTCCGAAGAAGCCCAAAACTGCCCCCAGATAGTCGGCATGGGGAAGATCGGCCGGAAAGCGCCAGCCCAGGAAATAGCCCACCGAAGAGGTGAGAATCAGGAGGAGGAGGCGCAAGATGACGTAATGCAGGTGATGGCTTCCCTGAAACTCCGAGTTTTTCCCTGCCACCTTAAAACTCCTTTACTGAAAACCAAGGATAGTCGAGTCCTTAAAACCTTTATATTTCAAATGTTATCATTCGACAGACTGATCGTCAACCCGGATTGCCTTTGGAATTCTGAAAAAGCATCTCAGTTGCCTCTTTCACCGTTCGGGCTTCTCTCACTTCCAATGAAAAGACTCCTTCCTCAGGATGGCGGGCTGGAATCACCGCTCGTTGAAACCCCAGCTTTTCCGCTTCTCGAAGCCGGGTCTGCAATTGTGTGACGGCCCGCACCTCCCCGGCCAGACCCACCTCGCCGAGAACCACGGTGTGGGGATCTATTTCCAGGTCGTGAAAACTCGAGCACAGGGCCATGGCGACGCCGAGGTCCACACCAGGTTCCTCGACACGCAGGCCTCCCGCCACGTTGATGAAGATGTCGCTGCCCTGCAGAGGGTAGCCCAGTCTCTTTTCCAGAACGGCAATTAAAATTGCGACTCGTTGAGGGTCCACACCGGTTACCGCCCGCCGCGGGACCGCCGTATTCGTGGGGGACACCAACGCCTGGATCTCCAAAAGCAAGGGCCTTGACCCTTCCACGCTGGCGGTCACCACGGAACCGGAAGCACCAGCCGGTCTCTCGGCTAAAAAGGCAACGGAAGGATTTAGCACCTCCCTCAGACCACCGGATACCATCTCGAAAATCCCCACCTCATTCGTCGACCCGAAGCGATTCTTTACCGCCCGCAGGACCCGAAACAGATGCGTTTTGTCCCCCTCAAAGTAAAGCACTGTATCGACCATGTGTTCCAGAACCCTGGGACCCGCCAGAGAGCCATCCTTTGTCACGTGGCCTATCAGAAAGACCGGGACACGAGACTTTTTGGCCAACTCGACCAGATGCGCCGCACTCTCTCGAACTTGACTCACGCTGCCCGGAGCGGAATCGAGATCGAGGCTATATAGAGTCTGGATCGAATCAATGACGATTGCAGAGAGCTGCCGTTCTTGGATACGTTCGAGAACACGCTGCAAACAGGTCTCGTAGAGGAGCAAGAGACCTTCCCCTCTGAGCCCCAGGCGATCCCCTCGTCCCCGGACCTGTTCCAGCGACTCCTCCCCGGTAACGTAGAGAACGGTTCCCTGACGGGCCAGACCTCCGGCCGCTTGTAAGAGAAGGGTGGATTTGCCAATTCCCGGATCGCCGCCCACAAGTACAACGGACCCCGGCACGACTCCCCCTCCCAAAACCCGGTCAAGCTCGGCAATCCCGGTGGCAAGGCGAGGGTAACGGGCAAGATCTATGTCGCCCAAAAGAACGGGAGACTCAGAAGCGGGAGGAGGGCGCAGTTTATGATCCTGCCGCTCGGGAGAGATCTGACGCTCTTCTACCAGTGTGTTCCACTGCCCGCAGTCCGGGCAGCGGCCCAACCACTTAGGCGCTTGGTAGCCGCACTCCTGGCATACGTAGACTGCCCTAGATTTCATACGTAAGGAGGGTGGATTGCCCCTCTAACACCCAAGAACGAACCTGATCATAAAGAGCCAGACCCTGGCGTGCTCCACCGGAGATAAGTGAAAAAGGATAAGGGAAGGACCTTCCGGTAACCCATATCGGGAACGGAAACGATCGGTTGGGTAGGAGAGCAGAATTAGAAGTCAACGGAATCTCGAAACTCCGGGGCACGGAATTCCCCGCTTTTGCCCCCATGCTTGTAGACCAAACGAACCTCCGAAAGAGTAATGCCGCGATCAATCGCTTTGCACATGTCATAAATAGTCAGGCCAGCCCCCATGACTGCGCATAGCGCTTCCATTTCCACCCCCGTGGGGCCTACGGTCTTCACCCGGGCTTCAATCTCAATCCGGCAACCTTCCTCGTGGAGAGTAAATCCCATTTCCACTCCCGTCAAAGATAAGGGGTGGCACATAGGAATAAGATCCGCGGTTTTCTTGGCCGCCAGAATGCCTGCTACCTGAGCTACGCCGAGAACATCCCCTTTCTCGATCCGACGATCCTGTATGCGGCGAAACGTCTCGGGGCTTACTCGCACAACTCCACGGGCGATGGCCACTCGTGTCGTGTTCCTCTTGGCGGTCACATCCACCATGCGCCCCCGGCCTGCCGGATCGAAATGGGTAAGTCCTTGCTTTGCCATAAGTTGCAAACCTTCCTGGGGGATAATTAACAACTCGAACCCATAAAGTCAAACATAAAGTTTCCCTAAATCGGCGACGTTACCTTATACTCGGAAAGACTCGAAGTCCTCGGAGGGGAAACAACATGCCCCCTATTGGAGATTCAACGCGAGTAAAGAATGATGACCAGCAAACTCTACTGGCCTTGGATCAAGAATCTCAACCCGGTCAAGAAATTCGCTCTAACCTCCCTGGGCTGCATTTTGATTCTTGTTCTAACTTTTTCCCTCCTGATCTCCCATTTTCTCACCCGCACCATGCTTGCAAGGGAAGGAGAGGTAACGACCGATTTCATCCGGGCCATGGTCGGGAAGTTTCTCACTCCCGAAGACTTTCAGGAACCCCTGACCAGCAACCAGGACCGAAAATTCCAGGAGTTTTTCAAGGAAATAAGGCAGATTCCCGAGCTGGTTCGGATCAAGGTGTTCAGCCCGACGGGAACAATTTTCTGGTCGGACGAACCGGCACTCATCGGAAAGTCCTTCCCCGGTAACAGAGAACTGAAAGAAGCTGTCCTCGATAAAATCCAGGTTCAGCTGGAATTCCCGGGAGATTCTTATCACGTTAACGAACGCAAATTCGGTTGGCTCACTGAAATTTACGTTCCGATCTTGTCTCCGCACGGAAACCGAGTCATTGCAGTTATTGAAACTTATAAGCGACCCTCAAGACTGCTCGCGATCCTCGGATCGGCCCGTAAACTGGTTTGGCTTATCGCCCTGCTGGGGGGATTGTTCCTCTACCTGTGCCTGTACAAAGCATTCAAGTCATCCTACGAGCGCCAAAAAGAGCTGGAACAGCAAATTGTAGAAGTCGAACGCCTGGCCAGTAAAGGGCAGCTGGCTGCTGAAATCGGGCACGAGATCAACAATTATCTGACCGTACTCAACGGTAATCTTGAGGTCCTATCCGGCGAACTCGACGGCCACCGTCCTCCCAACACGGAGAAACGCATGAGGACTATTCAGGAATACCTCGACAAAATGACCCGTTTCACGAATGGACTCCAGGATCTGAGCCATTTGGGAACCAGACCCTCCCCATGCCAGCTCAACGATCTTCTTACCAGCCTGGTGGGCTTTGTGAAGCCCCAAAACCGGTTTGACAACATCAACATCGTGATCGAATCCTCTCCGGAACTTCCCCGGATCGAAGTGGACGAGGTCCAAATGCAGCAGATCTTCCTCAATCTTCTCTTAAACGCGGCAGAGTCCATTCGGGACTCGGGAAAGAAGAGCGGCACGATCCGGATCACCACGCAATTTGACACGAGCCGGGATTCGATCGTCATGTCCGTGCAAGACACGGGGTGTGGGATCGAGCCTGATTGCCTCGAACGGATATTCGAGCCTCGATACACAACCAAGAAAGATGGCCATGGGTTTGGCCTGGTAGCCTGTCAGACGATCGTCACCAATCACCAGGGTTCGATCCAGGTTGCCAGTAATCCCGGTAAGGGATCTACCTTCACCGTTTTACTCCCCCGCAAAGAACCAGCTGCAAAGAAAGCCCGCCTGTTCATTGACAGCACCGAGCAGTCGTGTTAAAAGGGCCCAACACCCCTGCGGAGAATTTGGCGAGCCTCATGGATGCGATAAAGGCTACTCCGATTTCAGATGTGGGCCCGATTGCCATTGGCCACGCCTCCGATTTCACCCACTACACAGGTTGCACGGTGATCCTCTGTGAACAGGGAGCTGTCGCTGGGGTCGAGGTGCGAGGGCTGGCCAGCGGCACGCGTGAGACGGACGCCCTCTCGACCTGCCACCTCGTGGATAAGATCCACGGTCTTCTCCTGGCAGGAGGGAGCGCATTCGGACTGGAAGCGGCTGCAGGGGTCATGGACTACCTGGAGGAAAAGGGGGTTGGATTCCAGACCACCACGGGCCCTGTACCGATCGTCCCCTGTGCGATCCTCTATGACTTGAACTTTGTCTCCCGTCTGGTTAGACCCAACCGAGCCATGGGATATGCGGCTTGTCTCAATGCGTGTGCGGCTCCCCCCCAGGAGGGGAGTGTAGGCGCCGGCACCGGGGCGACGGTCGGAAAACTCTTTGGCATCGAACGGGCCACCAAAGGAGGATTGGGGGTCGCTTGTTACCAAATTCCGGGTACGGGAGTTCTCGTGGGGGCTTTGGCCGCAGTGAACGCGTTTGGAGACATTCTCGACCGGCACACCCAGAAGATAATCGCGGGTGCCCGTGTTGCGCATGACAGCCACTGTTTCGTAGGCACCGCCCGGGAAATGATGAGAGGGATTACACGTACGGACTTTGCGAACACCCATACCATCCTGGGCGTCATCATGACCAATGCAGCTCTCGACAAACGGGGGGCCACCATCTTGGCCCGCCTGGCCTCCAATGGACTGGTTCAGGTCAGCTCACCCGCCTCCACAACATTTGATGGGGACGTGGTCTTCGCCCTTTCCGTAGGAAACATTTCCGCCGATATCAATGTGTTGGGCGTTGTGGCTGCCGAAGCTCTCTCCGAAGCGATCAACCGGGGAGTGCGCAAGGCAAATGGTTTCGGAATTCTCCCCTCCCATCTAGAAATCGCTAGCCGGCAGGGAGCCGAGCAGGGATGAACTGGCTCGACATCATCCTCCTCATCGTACTGGGATTCGGTGTCTATAAAGGTCTCCGGGCGGGGTTTTCGGGGCAGGTAATCTCACTGCTGGCTCTTGTGGCCGGCTACGTAATTGCAAGCAAGGCCCAGCAATGGGGAGCCGGCCAACTGGCGATTCTCTTTGAAAGCGAAACGGGATCCCGAATCTTAGCCTTCCTGCTCCTCTTCGGCCTGGGCTACCTGGCGACGCGCATTGCCGTTGGCCGCGTATTGGAAAAACTCTTGGGGAACCGCCTCTCGCTGGGAAATCGAATTGCTGGAGGGGCCATTGCCCTGATGAAAGTTTCGATCCTTCTTTCCTTCCCTCTGATCCTCTGGATCCTTTTCCTGCCCGAGTCCTCCTTTCCATCGCTGGCCCACTCGAGAATCCGTCCGTATCTCAAACCGGCACTGGGGTTTAGCCTGAAATTTCTGCCTAAAGATCTCATGGAAGCATACGATAAGAGACTCGCCGTGCTGGAAAGCGTAGAGTTTCCGAAGCCAGTGCAGAAGAAGGGCAACAAAACGGAACCTGGGGATGAAAAACCGCTTGAACAACGGGACACTCATAAACTAAAGGATCGCCGGCAAATCGAAAAGCTCATCGGAGAGTGACTCTGCCGGGGAGATAATTCCCGAGGGGAACCGGGCCAAGGGGCTGCGCAAATCCTCCCGAGGCTCGACAATGGAACGGAGCGAATCCAATGGCCCAAAGCAAAACCCCTCAGCCGGGACCAGGAAAACCAAGCTCTAAATCCCAAACAAAAGGTCCCGAAGTTCTAGCGAAGCAACCGATTTCTTCACCAGCCCCCGCTGCAGGCAGCGAGGCTTCTCCATCCAACGATGAGATGGATTCTAAGGTGTTGCACGATCTCACCCAAATGGTCAAGGCGATGTCCGAGGGGGACTTCTACCGGGAACTGAGCATCAAGGTGGAAGAAGGAACCGAACAAACGTTGGAAATGAAGGCGGAGATCATGAGCAAGCTGGAGGGGCAAAACACAATCGGCGAACTTCGCCAGGATTTGGTCGATGAGATCCTTGCCCAGTTGAACGGGTAGGTAAGAGGAGGCACTTGCCAATGGATTTGAACATAAAGATCCTTATCGTTGACGATTTCTCGACCATGCGGAGGATTGTGAAAAACCTGCTGCGGCAGCTTGGTTTCAACAATATTCAGGAAGCCGATGATGGTACGACAGCTTTGGAGCAGCTCAAGACGGACCCTGTGGATCTGATCATTTCGGACTGGAACATGCCCAAGATGACCGGACTCGATCTGTTGAAAGCGATCCGGGGAGATGACAAGTTAAAAAAGATCCCCGTCTTAATGGTCACCGCCGAGGCAAGAAAAGAAAACATCGTTGAAGCCGTCCAAGCAGGCGTGAACAATTACATTGTAAAACCGTTTACGGCGGAAACGTTGAAAGAGAAAATGGAAAAAGTCCTTACCCCTTAAGGGACCTTGAGAACGGCATTGTCAATGAGACGGGCCTTCCCCGCAAACACAGCCAGGGCCAGCAAGGTGTCTTTCTGAATCTGGCTTACCTCTTCCAAAGTTTCCGGGTCACACAGCGCAACATAGTCAATCCGCACTTCAGGTTGTTCCGAAATCGTCTCCTCAACCATGGCCAGAATCGCTTCCGACCTGCGCTCGCCCTGATCGATCATGGCCTGGGCCTGGCGCAATGACCGACTCAGGGACAAGGCGGATCGCCTTTGCTGTGGACTCAAGTAGACGTTGCGCGAGCTCAAGGCCAGTCCATCGGGATCCCGAACAATTTCCACGCCTACGATCTCCAGATCCCAGTTCAGGTCCGCCGTCACCCGCTTGATCACCAAAAACTGCTGATAGTCCTTCCGTCCAAAGTAAGCACGGTGGGGCTGGACGATGTGGAAGAGCTTGCTGACCACCGTGGCAACCCCTCGGAAATGCCCCGGGCGGGAACGACCGCAGAGCTTTTCGGTAATGCCTTCCACCTCCACCCAGGTGCGGGAATCCGCAGGGTACATCGCTTCCACACGGGGAGTAAACAAGACGTCAACTCCGACGGAGGAGGCCTTGGCCGCATCACCTTCGAGGTCCCGCGGGTAGGCAGCCAGGTCCTCACCCTGACCGAACTGGGTCGGATTGACAAAGAGGCTCACGACCACCAAATCCGATTCCTGCCTCGCCACCCTCATGAGCTGCAGGTGGCCATCGTGGAAATAACCCATGGTCGGCACAAAACCAATCGTTTTTCCACTGCGCCGTGCCTGGCGGGCCACCGCCATCATATCCTCGATCTCTACAATTCGATCCATGACGCTCACCGCTTTATTGAAAGCTCTGTTCCTCTGCCGGAAATACCCCCCGCTCCACTTCATCCCGGTAGCGATTGACCGCCTCCAAAATGATCTCTTCCAGATTCACGTAGCGCTTGACAAACTTGGGGGCGAGCTTGCCGTACAGCCCCAACAAGTCGTAGCAGACCAGAACCTGTCCGTCGCAGTCAGGCCCCGCACCGATGCCGATGGTCGGAATCCGGAGATGCTCGGTGATGCGCGCCGCCAGCGGGCTTGGAATTCCCTCGAGCACCATCGAGAAAGCTCCGGCCTCCTCTACACAGAGAGCCTCTTTCAACAGGCGTTCCTCGGCTTCCGTTCCCCGACCTTGAATCTTGTAACCTCCAAAGGAGTGAATGGACTGGGGGGTGAGACCGATATGTCCCATCACCGGAATGCCGGTCTCCACCATCGCCCGGATTTGCTCCCGGACCCGCTCTCCTCCTTCGAGTTTGACCGCCTCCGCCCCACCTTCTTGGATGAGCCGTCCGGCATTCCGCACGGCTTCAGGCACCGAAATCTGGTAAGTCAAAAACGGCATATCGGCCACCACCATCGCTGCACAGTCGGAGCGCGCCACCGCTGCCGTATGCCGGATCATGTCCTCAAGAGTCACCGGCAAAGTGGTAGGATGCCCCAGGACCACCATTCCCAGGGAATCTCCTA
>DATEAK010000152.1:0-4265 GCA_035288405.1 bacterium
GCTTGATCTCCTCCAGGGCTTTGCCCCGCAGGTCGTCCTCTTCCATCGAGATAAACCACTGCGATGTCGCACGAAAGATAACCGGATTCTTGCAGCGCCAGCAGTGAGGATAGGAATGGGAAATCGTTTCTTCCCACAGCAAGTGTCCCGAGGCCCTCAGCATCTCGATAATGACGCGATTGGCATCCCACACCTTCATCCCGGCCAGGGACCCCGCCTCCTGAGTAAAGCAGCCCCGGTCATCGACGGGACTGTAAACATCCAGGCCATATTTGAGCCCCATCTCGTAGTCTTCCTGACCATGTCCCGGCGCCGTATGAACGCAGCCCGTTCCCTGGTCCAGCAGAACATGGCTTCCCAGAATCAGCGGAGATTTTCTGGAAAGGAACGGATGACGGGTCACGATCCCTTCCAGCGCCACGCCTTTCCAGGTCCCAAGAATTTCATAATCCCCAAAGCCGAGCTTGCGGGCGACTTCGTCGACAAGCTCCTTGGCGATCAGATACACATCTTTCCCCACGGCCACGGCGCTGTACTCGAAGTCCGGGTGAAGGCTGATGGCCAGATTTGCAGGCAAGGTCCAGGGGGTCGTGGTCCAGATGATGACGGAAACGTTTTTCCCCTTCAGCTCCGGCAGCTTAGCATCGAGAGAGGAGGCCTCAACGGGGAACTTCACGTAAATGGAGTGGGAGGTGTGATCGTCATACTCAACTTCCGCTTCGGCCAGGGCCGTCACGCATTCCGGGCACCAGTGCACGGGCTTCTTGCCGCGGTATACGCTCCCCTTGCCGATGAACTTTCCCAGCTCCCGCACGATCGTCGCTTCGTATCCGTAGCTCATGGTGAGATACGGATGATCCCAATCGGCAAACCCGCCCAGGCGTTTAAACTCCGTGCGCTGGATATCGATATAGGAAGTTGCAAATTTTCGGCAACGCTGGCGGATCTCTTTCTTGCTCAGCTCCTGCTTGCGCGCCCCCAGTTCCTGATCGACCTGATGTTCGATGGGCAAACCGTGACAGTCCCAGCCGGGGACAAAGACCGCGTCCAGACCTTCCATGGTCTTCACCTTCACCAGGAAATCTTTGAGAATCTTGTTCAGGGCGGTACCGATATGGATGTGCCCGTTGGCGTAAGGGGGACCGTCGTGAAGAATATAGGGGGCACGGCCGCGTGCAGCGCTTCGGATTCTGCCGTAGATGTCCATCTCTTCCCAACGCCGGAGCAATTCGGGCTCTTTTTTCACCAGATTGGCTTTCATGGGAAAGTCGGTGCGGGGAAGATTCAACGTCTCTTTCACGTCCATAATGACCCTTCCTGGATAATAAAAAACCTCCCAGACCATGAGGCTGAGAGGTCCCTTTTGCTGTGGCCTGAGGCGCTTCGAATCAATCACTTAGATACCACAGAGCCACGAGCGCTGTCAAGGTGGATTTAAAAGGCAGCCGATCAGCTTTCAGCAATCAGCATCAAGAGGTGAAGAGTCCAAAGGGACCACGGAGAGTGGGAGACCGGGGTGCCCCTTCCCCGCCACAAGCCGTTCGGGAGCCCAAGGGGGCTACCCCGAGGACTTCGCTTGTCTGCCAATTCCTCCGAAAAATGGGAAAG
Organism: bacterium; assembly: GCA_035288405.1. GTDB lineage: Bacteria > JACPSX01 > JACPSX01 > JACPSX01 > JACPSX01 > JACPSX01. The sequence continues at coordinate 1,609 of DATEAK010000152.1, forward strand.
GAAGGAGAGAAGTTTGCTTTGGGTACATTAAGAAGAGGGTGGAGCCCGCAGGCAAAATACCGGCAGGCTCCACCTCTACTATTCTTCCCTATTAGATCCCGAATGCTTTTGCGGCGCGCTTGACATCCCCGGATTTCACCCAGAGGATCATGCTGTAACGATCCGCTCCGGCGCAAACCGCGTCCGTTGCCGTAACGTTGATCTTCGCATCGGCCAGCTTCTGCAGGAGGTCAGCCCCGGCCCCAACTCGGTCCTCTCCTTGAATGAGGAAGCCTTTCTTGGGTCCAGTAATCTTCCACTTGTTCTTCTTTGCAACAGACTTGAAGGCAGCCGCATCGACTGGGACGAAATCCAGTTGAGCACGACGGCCTTTCGGGAAGCCCGAGAACGCGAGAAGGTTGACGCCCGCATCCTTGAGCAGGTTCAGGACCCGCACAGCCTCTCCAGGTTTGTCCGGTGCCTCGATGTAGAAATACTCGACTACACGGATCTCTTCAGCCATAGGTCCCTCCTTCTCGTTGCTGGGTTACCTGCTCTCGATCCCCCCCCCCTCGTATCCGTTTATTGACCCGCAGCCGGGGGTGATCGATCTCCTCTTCTTCTGCCGTCATATTTTAAAAGTTTACCACATTGCCTCTGATTCAGGGAAAAAGAGGGACTCAATCTTAAGCACAAAATTCAGCTACCCCTTGTGCCCCCGGTTCCAAACTCTCTCCGGACGATCGCTTCCTCGTCCTCGCGGCTGCGCACTTCCCCATTGAGCCGGGCCTCCCGAAGCCTCCCCAGGATTTCCTTGAACTGCGGGCCCGGCTCCAACCCAAGTCCGATCAAGTCGGCCCCCCGCAACATGGGGCGAACGTCCCGCAGGTCACCCAGGTACTGGGAAGCTGCCTGGCGGAGGTCGCCCTCCTCGTCTTTGGCCATTAAGAACAAGGTCGCCTCCAGAGGAAGGGCCCGAAATCCCTCGTCGATCCGGGACGGTAATAAGGAATCCTGCTGTGTCAGCACGGACCGAATGGCGAGCTGATGACGGCGACAAAGGAGAACCATCTCCGTCAGACGAGGTGGAACGATGAGCCTATCGGCGAACTGCCGGACTTCGCTTTCTTTGAGATCATCCACAAGTGCCAACAAATCGAGAATCCAGGATTCAAAGAAGAGGGCTGGAAACTGCAATCGAGACCAGGAACAGATCTCCGAGATCCGTACGAAGAGTCGCTGATGCGCCGCGGTGGTTCGAAGTGAGGGGTGAAAACTCGCCAGGACCTTGAGTTCTTCCAGCCGCTGGAGGATGCGGTGGGGTTCCTTCTCTTGCAGAATCAGTACCAGCTCGGCCCACAACCGTGGCCCCGAGAGCTTGCTGACAAGATCCTTGCGTATGGCTCCCTCCAGAAGCATCTGGGTTTGCCGGTCGAGCCGGAACTGATAGCGCTGTTCAAAACGCACGGCCCGAAAGACGCGAGTTGGATCCTCGATGAAGCTTAAGTTATGCAAGACCCGTATGATTCTGTCCTTCAGATCGCGCCGTCCCCCGAAAAAGTCGATGAGCCTGCCCCCATCTTTGCCGCCGATCTTGATGGCCAGTGCGTTGATCGTGAAATCCCGCCGGGAAAGGTCACGTTTAATGGAGCTCCATTCCACCGTCGGAAGAGCCGCAGGATACGCGTAGTATTCCGTGCGAGCCGTAGCCACATCCACCCGGCATTTATCCGGAAGGATGAGAACCGCCGTACCAAACCTGCGGTGACTGCGGATTCTTCCCCCAAGAGCCTCGGTTACGTGAGCCGCCAAGGCAATTCCGTCCCCTTCGACGACGATGTCCAGATCGTCGTTTTTCACGTTAAGTAACAAATCCCGGACAATACCCCCGACCATATAGGCGCCAAACCTCTTGTGCTCGGAGGCGCGGGACACCTCGGCAAGGACCTGGAGAACCCAGGAAGAAAGGCGCTCCTGCATGATGGTCTTCACATTCAGAGTGCCTCCCGGGATGCCGGGAGATTCCGAGTCAAAGACTCGGCCTGTTTGCAGGCTGTACAGAGACCGCAAGAGATCCCCCCGGGTCAGCACACCCAGCAGCCGGCGACTTTCTTTTTCCACGACGGGGATGAGGCGCTGCCTTCCTTCCATCATAAGATGCTCCGCATCTTGAAGAAGGGTGTCGTCCGTGACCTCCGGAAATTCCGTATTCATGAGATCGCTCACCTTCTCCCGCCCCAGTCCGTGGTGGATCGCGCGCTCGACGATCTGCCGGGTGATGATCCCCACGGGAACCTCGCGGTCCACTACGGGAAGAGCATTGATCCCGAAGCGGGTCATCAGCTCCTCGGCTTGCGCCAGGGACATCTTGGAATCAACCGTGTGAGCGGGAGCCACGAGAACTTCCCGAACCTTGCGGACGCCCCGGATCTGCTCGCAAACCATGGCCGTGGCCCGCTCCCTCGCTTCCAGTAGAGTCAGATGCCGCAGGGTCGCGGAAGCCGCCGTCGGGTGTCCTCCGCCTCCGAATCCCCGGGCAACATCCGCTACGTTGACGCCGACAACACGGCTGCGGGCAATCAGATGGATCCGTCCCTCCATCTCCACGAGGATCAAGAGAACCCCCGCACCTTGCAGATCCCCCAGGGTATGAGCCACCTGGGCCACATCTCCGACCC
>DATEAK010000153.1:0-2125 GCA_035288405.1 bacterium
AACCCGGTCGCAATCGCCGAACTGGCTGTGGAAAAAGGGGCGGCGACACTCCTCATGCCAATCTCATCCCGTAGACAGCTTTTCAACCTGTCTGATGATATGGCAACCAAGATCAGCATTGACTTCTACGCAGATCCTGCAGATGCATTCCTCAAGGCAGTGATAGATTGATTTCTTGCGTACGCCAACAGCCCGAACGGAGCCAGTACCCAGAATCCAGTCCCCAGGGTTCGCGGCCTGTCGAACTGCGGGTTTGCAAGTGGCAAGCGTGACGAAGCCTCCGAATGGGTTCGGGGAAAATCCTGTGTTATGCGTCACTACATAGGAGAAAAGCGTCACGGGTATCGGTTTGTTAGATGCCATCTCCGCCACCGTTAGTGAGTTCATGGACTTGGCTACCAGAAGTCCGGGAGCAGGTTGGAGTTGATTTTTTTCTGAAAGTGAGCTAATAGACCTTTACACAAGACAAACAACCCGCACATCAAAGGAGGGGCAACAGATGGCGGAAGATGTGACCAGCCTCAAGCGAAAGTTGGCTTTGACGTACCAGATTCTCTACATGGAAGGGATCACGAAAGAGGATACCCTCGGCCACGTGAGCGCCCGGCTTTCCGGCGAGAGCAAATCTTATGTGAAACCCTGGGGGATGGGTTTTGAGGAAGTGACTCCGGACAACCTCCTGGCCATGGATCTGGAAGGGAACAAGGTCGAAGAAGGAGAAGGGCGACTCCATTCGGAGATGCCCATCCACAACGAAATCTACAAGGTTCGTCCGGATGTGAACTGCATCGTTCACATTCACCCTTTCTACGCCACACTGCTCTCCAGCATGTGGAAAGGAAAAATCCTGGTCGTGAACCAGAGTACCCAGCATTTTTCCTCGGGGATTACCTTCTATAAGTCCTCGGAACTTATCCGCTCCAAAGACCAGGGGAAGGAGCTTGCTGCAACCCTCGGGAAATCCTACGTGGTCCTTCTTAAGAACCACGGGATCGTCACCGTGGGGCCGACGATCGAACAGACCCTGGTTCTGACCGTGCAATTGGAGAAGGCGGCTCACACACACCTGACCCTGTCTCGTTTTGCCGACGTCACCGAGATCCCGACGGAGGTGGCATCCCGGTGGGCGGACGAACTCATCAACATGGCCCACTGCACCAACAAGCTCAACTACTGGAGCCGGAAACTAAAGAGGGAAGGGACAGGGGTCTGGAACGGCTGAATCCGTCCGCAGGGATTTTAGAGGAGAGCGGAGCGAAGCTCTCTAGAGGGGTGTTCTCACTCAGGGGAGGGGGCCATGATTCAACTTTACAACTTCACCCGCTGACCCTATGCGCGCAAGACGCGCATCGCCCTTTTGGAAAAAGGGCTTGAATTCCGCATCATTGAAGAGAACCTGCGCGACAAGAGCAAGGAGTTTCTCCGGGTCAACCCTCTCGGCTCGGTTCCCGCCCTGGTCGATGAAGGGACCATCGCCAACGATTCCACGATCATCAACGAATATCTGGAAGAGCGGTATCCGCAGACTCCCCTGTTCCCCCGGGACCCTGCCCGTAAAGCCCGCTGCCGTATGCTTGAGGACTATGCCGACTCCGAGCTTGCCCCTTCTCTTCGCAAGATTTATCACGAGAAGGGGAGAAAGGAAGATCCGGCCCAGTGGGATCGTGAGCAGATTGCCAAAGGGGAGGAGGAACTCATCGGTCACTGGACGAGACTGGAAAAAGAACTGGGCGAACAAGACTACCTCTGCGGGAACTTCTCGGTGGCCGACATCGCGGTGGTTTCCCACCTCACCAATACTCTGAAGCTGGGCTACGAGATTCCCCCACAGTTCCCCAAACTCAGGGCGTGGCTGACCCGGACCATGAATCGCCCGACAGTTCAGAAAGCCCTCTTCATGTAGGCGATCGGGGGCGCTTCTTGCGCCGCGTGGGAGGCGGGCCGTCTCTTCCGCGCAAGAGGTCCAGAACCTTGAGATCGGCGGAGGCCAGCGGGTAGCGGGTAATTTCTCCCGGCGCTACCCAGCGCCACTCCTCATCCGCAGGCTCCATCACCACCGAATCCCGGCAACTACACGAGAAGACCCGGGACAGAATTTGCCGGCGGGCAATGTGATGTTTCACTT
>DATEAK010000154.1:0-3426 GCA_035288405.1 bacterium
ATCTAGATCTGAGTTATCTGGAGAAGGTCAGGAGAGAACTACCGGCTCTGGAGCACCGCCGTCTTTAAGATTTCTTTCTCCTCTCCACCCGGAACAAGCCCTCCACGCGATCCAGGTCGAGCCCCATGAGGCTCCGAACGACCAGGTTCGCCTCCGCGAGGCGCTCCCGGGGATAGGAATTGGAAACCGCCAGACACTTCATTCCGGCGCTGCGGGCGGCTTCCACGCCCGCCACGGAGTCCTCAATGACCAGACACTCATCGGCGGAGAGGGCGGGAGAAGTGTCGGGATTGCTCTGGTTCAAAATGGCCAGTGTTTTGAGGAAGACCTCCGGGCTCGGCTTGGGGTCCAAGAAATCTTGGGCACTCACGATGACCTCGAAATATTGGCGCACGCTTCCCCGGTTCAGAATCTGCTCGATTTCCCGGCGCGCAGCCCCCGATCCAATCGCCAGGCGGTAGCGCTGGGCTGCCTGAGGGATGAGATCCAAAACCCCGGGGAAAAAAATCAATCTTTGCCGAATGGCCTCGGCATAGTAAGCGGCCTTGCGGCGGATCAGCTCTTCCAGTGCGGAGTCGTCGTCTGCCCGGTGGTTCACCTGCAGGATCTGTTGAAAACAGGAGCGATCGTCGAGGGCCAGATACTTCTCCTGATATTCCTCCTCGCTCAGGAACACCCCTTCCTCTTTCATGACCCGCTGGAACAGCTCCTGGTGAATGGGCTCGTCGTCCACGATGACACCGTTGAAGTCAAAAATCACCGCGCGCAACATTTTCACTTCACCTCCCGACTTGCTTCCTTAGAGAATGGGATGAGGAGAATAGCATATTTGGGGCTGGTTCATTCCAGAAAATCTTCCGTCACCTTTGCCTTCCCTTTCGGAAGAGTAGAGAAGAGTTCCATGTTGTAGATCTAGTGATAGTCCTAACAAGTAATTAGACTACTATGGAAAAAAGTCCCAGCCTTGCAGGCTGCTAAAATTTCTTCCCAAGACTCTCTTTATACCCGGTCAGTTCCACGTACCCCTTTCCTTGAATTGATTTTCCTCTCTGCTTTCCCCGCACCTGCACACTCCCCTCCCAATAAACAATTCCGGTTGTTCGGCCGGTGTCCAGCTCTTGTTCTGGAAAATCCGGAGTTACCTCGAGTTCAATTCCCTCGTTAGGAATCAACAAAATCCAGCCGCTGGGATAGAGTGCTTGAGATTGGGGGCTGCGCCAGTGTCCGGCGACCCCGATCGAAAATGCGCTCCTAGGAAGAGGGACGCTCTTGCCATCGGCCAGGACGCGGGTGCCGCTGGAGAAAGGATCGATTCCACCATCCCGGCGGCGAATCTGGTAGAGCATGATCTCCGAACCGTCTTCCAGTTGAAGACCAAACCAGTCCCAGCCCATCTGATCGGGAGCCAGCTGGTTGCTGCCAAACTCATGATCCATCCAGGCTTCACCATCCACGGTAAAGACCTCCTGATCCAACCGCAGCGTGCCTGCGGCCTCAAGACGAGTCAGAGAATAGTAGTAGGTCGCTTGTCCTCCTCCTGCCCCCTTCCGGCTAAGCCCCTGCTCACCGTGCAGGACCGGTCTTTTGAGGGGCCGGAGCGCAAGATCCATCTCTCTACCAGGGGCCTTGGCTGTGAGGATGTGTGCTTCCCGTGTAAGCTGTGCCGACCAATCCCCGACCCAGACCTGATAACGATCCGTACGGCTTCCCGCTCGTCCCAGAACCGTCCGCTCCATTTTCTGCCAGAAATAAAATTTCCGCCCGGCTAGATCCGAGAGAGCGAAGTGGGCGAAGTAAAGATCCTCCGCCTTCCAGGCCGAGGAATTCTCCTCACGGGTAAGGTCCTTTAAGCCGCTGCGAAAAAAGGTAAGTTGGAATCCAAACTCTTTCCCGGAGGAAGACTTCAGATGGCCCGTGTAGTACCACCATTCCGTGCGATAGTCCGGGTGAGACGCATGATCCCGAGGAAACAGGACCCGGTAACCAGGAACCGCAGAGCGGTACTGAAACGGCCCGAGGGCCACGGGCAACACCAGCAAAGCCGACCACAGGTGAACTTTCAGGTGAAATCCGAAATGAAGCGGATTCATGAGCGCTCCTACTCGTATCGCAAAGCACTGGCCACGGGAACGCGGCCGGCACGAAGAGCGGGGAAAATGCCGCCGACAAGGGCGGCGCCCAAGACCATGACCAGGGCTTCCACTACGATGGCCAGGGGGCTGGCGAATTGGATGGTCCAGCCGAAAGTCTGCAGATTGATCACGTAAATGAGAATAAGAGATAAGAAGAGGCCCCCGAGACTTCCCAGAAGGTGGCTGGTGACTCCGATCAAAGAGGCCTCGATTAAGATGAGCTTTCGCAATTGTGCGGGAGCGCAGCCGACGGCTCGCAAAATTCCCATTTCCCGGGTGCGCTCGACGACGGAAGCAAGGAGGGCGGAGATCACTCCCAGGACGGCTACCGCCACGGCAATGAGTTCCAGGGCCTTGGTCAAGAGAAACGTCTGGTCAAAGATCTCCATGACCTTTTCCCGAATCTCCCGGTTCGTTTGCACGACGACTTCACCGGGACGATCCAAAACCCCCACAATCGCCTTTCGCACCCCCTCTGTATCAATCCCCGGTCGTACGAAGACCGGGATCGTGCTCAAGGCCGTGTCCCCGAAATCATCGAGAAACCTCTGCCGATCTATCAGGATCAACCCCTGGTCCGTGGAGTAGTCGTAGAAAACGCCGAAGACCGTATAGGTGCGAATTCCGGACGAGGTAGGAAGAGGGATTTCATCTCCTTCCCACACGTGAAAGCGGCGCGCGAAACTCTCGGTGACCACCGCCCCTCTGCCCGGCCCCGCTTGATCGAAGATCTCTCTGCCGTCTCCAGAGCGGAAGCGAAGGTTCCGGTAGTCCCGCAGGCGGGAGAACTGCCCCGAGGCCAGAATCACAGGCTCGTCTCGGAAGGAGATGCGGACCTCCCGGTAACGATCCACCGCCTGTACCCCCGGCAGTCCCTCAATCCGGGCGGCCAGGGCGGGATCGAGACGTCCTTGCCGGCGACCCTCAAAATGGCCGGCCGGGTAGACGACCAGATCGGCACGAATTGTCCCCGCAATCCACTGCTCGACCGTGAGCCGAAAGCTATGGATCATGGTCCACAATCCCACCAGCATCGCCACGCTGACCAACAAAGCCGCAACCGCGACGCTGTTTCTTCTCAGAGCCCTTCGATAGGAGTCCACCCCGAGAGAGCCCAGCTCTGCGGAAAGCCGAGCCGCCAGAGGGCGCGCCACTGCGCTTACTAAGATAACCGCCGGGCGAGACAGAAACGCAAAGCCTGCCACCGTGAGGAAAGCAGCTCCATAGCCGAAGAGTGGAGTCGATCCCACCGGTTTTTGGAAAGCGCACAAGCCGGCCAGTGCCAGGAGCCCCA
>DATEAK010000155.1:0-3243 GCA_035288405.1 bacterium
AACCCACAGGCCAAAGCGGTCTTCGGAAAATCTCGGGTCATAAAAGGGCTCCAGCTTGAAGCGCGGCAGCCGGATGTTCCACAAGAGGCCAAGCACCGTTGCCAGAGCGCCAAAGAGGATGGTCATCTCAAACGCAATGACGACGAAGGCGGGCAGAGAGATGATCGGCTTTCCTCCCGTCATCAGTCCGATGTCGAGTGCCGTCCCAATGGTCAAAGCAAATCCTGAAGCCATTCCCAGAATTCCACCGACGAGCGTGAAGAGGCGCACGGAACTCTTGGGCTTTTGCAGTATTTCCTGGACCTCTTCAACGGGGATCGGCGTAATTACCTGGAAATCCTGGAATCCTTCCTTGCGCAGCCGCTTGCAAGCTTCCAGGAGCGGGTCAAGACGCGCAAAGACCCCGAGCACTCCTCCCTCTGCCTTCATCACAGATTCACCTCCTTGGTTTCGTGCCGGACCTCTTCTTTGATCTCGGTGATGGAGACGACCGGGAGGATCTTGATGAAGATGAGGAACAGGAGGAAAAACCAGCCAAAGCTGCCCAGCGTGATGAGTATCTCCGGTAAACGGAACTTGTAAAGTCCCCAGGCGAACGGGTCGTATTCTTGGGAGAGAGCGCCCGCAATGATGACGAACCGCTCCAACCACATGCCGATGTTGACCATAATGGCGATGGCCAGCAGCCAGAATGTGCTCGTGCGAAACTTTTTCGAGAAAAAGAAGAGAGGGGCGATCGTGTTGAACAGAACCATGAGCCAGAAGAGCACCTTGTAGGAGCCGAAGGCCCTGTAATGGAAGGCGGCTTGCTCGTAGGGAACCTGGCTGTACCAGGCAATGAAAAATTCCACGATGTACGAGTAGCCCACGATGAGTCCCGTCAAGATGATCAGCTTGGCCAGGCTCTCCAGGTGCTTTCCGGTAATGTAGTCCTCCAGCATCATGGTCTTGCGCAAGGGAACCATGATCGTGAGCACCATGGCCAGCCCGGAATGAATAGCCCCCGCCACAAAGTAGGGGGCGAAGATCGTACTGTGCCACCCGGGGACGATGGACATGGCGAAGTCCCAGGAGACCACGCTGTGGACCGAAATCACCAGGGGAGTCGCCAGGGCCGCTAGAAAAAGGTAGGCGCTGGAGTAGTGGCGCCACTGATTGTCCGTTCCTTGCCAGCCCAGGGCCAGAAGGCCGTAAATTTTCTTCCGCAGACCCGTCGCTTTATCCCGTACTGCCGCCACATCGGGGACCAGTCCCGTGATGAAGAACATAACGCTCACCGTAAGGTACGTGCTCACGGCAAAAACGTCCCACATGAGAGGAGAGCGGAAGTTGGGCCACAGGATCCCACGGTCCGGATAGGGAAGGAGCCAGTAGAAAAACCAGGGCCGTCCCAGGTGGATGAGGGGGAAGAGACCCGCCGTCATCAGAGCAAAGACGGTCATCGCTTCAGCCGTCCGGTACACGGAGGTCCTCCACCGGCAGCGCAGCAGGAACAGGATGGCGGAGATCAGAGTACCCGAGTGGGCAATGCCGACCCAGAAGACGAAGTTCGTGATGTAGACCGCCCACGCCACGGGGTGCATCAAGCCGGAGACGCCCAGCCCCACCTGAAGCTGATAGATCTCGGCAGCAAGCCCTACCCCAACAATGGCCAGGATCCCCGCCAGGGCGAGATAGTAGTTCTTCTTCGGGGGGGCCATGGTCTTGATCAGGTCCCGATTGACTTGGGAATATGTGAGCTCGGTCAACTTCGCCTCCCGCTAGGTCTTCTGAGAGTCTACCCGGATTCTTTTCAAATACGTGATTGACGGCCGCGTGTTTAGATCCTCAAAGGCGCGGTAGCGCCGGGGATCCCGTGCCCTCTTGGAGACTTCCGAGTCGGCATCCTTGAGATCGCCGAACGTGATGGCTTGGGTGGGACAAGCCTGAGCGCAAGCCGGCTGGATCTCCCCATCGCGGACCTCCCGTCCTTCTCCCTTGGCCTTTATCTCTACCCGGCGGATTCTTTGGATGCAGAAGGTGCACTTCTCCATGACCCCCTTTTCCCGCACCGTAACGTCCGGGTTAAGCTGTAAATTGAGGGGATCAGGCCATTTGTTAGTGAACCAGTTAAACCGCCGCACCTTGTAGGGGCAGTTATTGGAGCAATAGCGGGTGCCCACGCAACGATTGTAGATCTGAGCGTTGAGTCCTTCCTCGTTGTGGTAAGTGGCGTACACGGGACAGACGGGTTCGCAAGGGGCGTCATCGCAGTGCTGGCAGAGCATGGGCGAAAAGCGGAAGTCGGGATTCCCTGGATTCTTCCCTTCGATGTAGCGCTCAATGCGGATCCAGGACATCTCCCGACCACGCAGCATTTCCTCTTTGCCCACAACGGCCAGGTTGTTCTCGGCGTAACAGGCGGCCACGCAGGCGCTGCAGCCCGTGCAGGCATTCAGGTCAATGGTCATCCCCCAGCGGTGCTGTGGATGGGAGTGGGGGGGATACATGGAGAGGTGCTCCTCGGTTTCAGGGTGTTCCCCTTTCAGCAGTTCCGACAAAGAGACCGTAAGTGAGATTGGCCGCCCCAGTTGAGTGTTGCTGCCGGCGACCGGAGTGAGAGAGTAGCGCTTCCCGGTATTCTTCAGTGTTACTTTGACCGACAGCCAGGGGAGTCCTCCGGAGACGCCTTCAGCTTTCGAGCCCAGCAAGCGAATTGGGTTTGCCCCTCGCCCTTTCGCATAGCGTCCAAACTCCTGATGCCCCTGTCCGATGGGGATCGCCACCGTGTCTTGGCGGATCCACTCGTAGAGGTAGACCGGCAGTTCGATGCGGCCGTAGGGGGACTTGATCTCCACCAGATCGCCGGAGGTAATCGCGAGTTTCCGCGCCGTTTCCGGGTGAATTTCGATCCAGTTGTCCCATGCGACCTGGATCACTGGATCGGGGATCTCCTGAAGCCAGGGCCGGTTGGCGCCGCGGCCATCAAAGTGATTGATGGACGGGTAGAGGGCAAGGGCCAGCGAGCCGGCGCTCTCTCCGTCGAAGGATGGCTCGGAGAAATTCACTCGAGAGATCTGGGAAGAGAGCCGGACACTGACTTTCTTGGGCTCGCTCCACACTCCGCCCGCGCGGAGAGAATTTTCCCAGAAGGTCTCAAAGTCTCCTCCGGAGCCGGACTGCGAGGCCATCTTCTTCCAATCTTCCCGGAGAACCTCATAGAATAACCCTTGGGATGCCGTTTGAGCCGGCTTGCCTCCTACT
>DATEAK010000156.1:0-2865 GCA_035288405.1 bacterium
CCTGTGTGGGAATTTTCGGCACGGCCTGAAAAAGAATAAATGAGAGAGGCCCGCGTCGTTTTATCTCAACTGTGGAGGAGAAGATGAACAAAGTGTTTGCGAGTTCCCGGGAGGCGGTGGCAGACGTCTTCGACGGAGCGACGGTACTGTTCGGCGGCTGGGGGCTTGCCGGCAATCCTACAAATCTCATCCGCGCCCTCTATGAGAAGGGGGTGAAGGACATAGTCGCCATATCGAACAACCCGGGGACGATTCACAACGGGATTCCCTACGATCTGGCCACGTTGATCCGCGAAAAAAGAGTGCGAAAGTTTATCGGTTCCTATCATGGCTGGAACCAGGATTTCATCGAGCAGTGGCGCACAGGAGAGATCGAGTTCGAGTGCTCTCCCCAGGGAACCATGGCCGAACGAATCCGGGCAGCGGGTGCAGGGATCGGAGGATTTTACACGACCACCGGAGCCGATACGGATCTGGCGGCCGGCAAAGAAAGAAAGATCATCAACGGCGTGGAACATGTTTTGGAACTGCCCCTTCCGGCGGACTTTGCATTCGTAAAGGCGAAACGAGGAGACCCCTGGGGGAACCTGATTTACCGATACACGGCGCAGAATTTCAATTCCATCATGGCCATGGCGGGAAAAGTGACCATTGCCGAGGTGGAAGAACTCGTGGAGTTGGAATCTCTGGATGTAAATCACATTCACACACCGGGAATCTACGTGCAGCGCATTGTGAAAGGGGAAGAGTATGAGCGCCGGGTCTAGACTTACCGAAGATCAAATTGCCCAGCGGGCGGCCATGGAAATCCGCGACGGGGAAGTGGTGAACGTGGGAGCCGGGATGCCCTTCCTGGTCTCTCAGTACGTTCCCCCCGGCATCTTTGCCATGTTTCACATCGAGCATGGAATCCTGGGGGTGGGCAAGGTGGCCGGCGGAGAGCAGATCGATCCCGACCTCCTGGGCCTGGGCCGCAGACCGCTGATCCCTGTTCCGGGGGCCTCGTGTTTTTCCAGTGCGGAGGCCTTTGCCATGTTGAGGGGAGGGCACGTCGACCTCTCGGTGCTGGGAGCCTATCAGGTTTCCGAAGAAGGCGACCTGGCCAACTGGATTGTCCCCGGCCAGCCTTCGGGGGTCGGCGGTGCGATGGATATTGTTAAGAACGTAAAGCGCCTGTTCATCACGATGACCCACACGACAAAAAAAGGGGAACCCAAAATCGTGAAACGTTGCTCTCTCCCCTTGACCGGAGCCCGGGTCGTTCATAAAATTTTTACGGACATCGCCGTCATCGAGGTGACCCCAAAGGGTCTCGTTCTTGAGGAAGTGGCTCCGGGGTTTACTCCGGAAGAAGTCCAGGCAGCCACTGAGCCGCGCTTGATCATCAGCCCGGAACTAAAAGAAATTTCCCTGCAGTCCTGAAGAACCCATAGGTGGGGGGACGGAGGTGAGTTTCGTGGGAAAGAAATTCTTGGCCTTATTGACGGTGCTGGTTCTTGTGAACATTGCATGGGTCCTGTTGCCCCAGGCAGTGCCGGCTGCCACCCGGATGAATTCCGCCTATAGCTCCAGCGGGGGAGAACAGGCCCTTCCTTACATTGCCAAGCGTGCGGGCCTCTTCGCGAAATACGGCCTCGACGTGGATCTGCTCTTCATCAGCGGAGGCTCCACGACCATCCAGGCCATGATCGCCGGCGACGTTCCCATCTCCCAAGTCGCGGGTCCTGCGGTGGTGCAGGCGCGGCTGGCCGGTTCCGACGTGGTCTTTGTCGCCGGCGTCCTGAACACCCTTATCCAAAACGTCATCACGGCGCCCGACATCACCCGGCCCGAGTTGCTGAAAGGGAAGAAGTTTGCCATCAGCCGGTTCGGCAGCGAATCCGACTTTGCCGCGCGACTCGCTTTGAAGAAGATGGGACTCGATCCGCAGAAGGACGTGACCCTTCTTCAGATCGGAGGCCAGACCGCGCGCTACGTGGCTCTGAAGGGAGGGTCCATCCAGGCCACCCTCCTGCTGCCTCCCCTGCACATGATGGCGCGCTCGGAAGGGTTCCACATTCTGGCCAGCATGGCGGAGATGGGGATTCCGTACCAGAGCACGGGGATTGCCACGCCGAGAGCGTATATTCGAGAGCATCGCGAGGTGGTGATGAACTATCTGAAGGGTTACTTGGAGGCGATTCAGTACTACCGCAAGCACAAGCCGGAAGTGGTCCGAATGCTCTCAGACTTCCTGAAGCTCAAAGATCAAAAACAAATTGAAGCCGCCTACGAGTCCTACGTGAAGCTCTATGCCTGGCCTCCATACCCCACGGCGGAGGGGATGCAGACAATTCTTGATGTCACCGCCCCTACCAATCCCAAGGCGAAAGAGGCACGAGCGGAAGATGCGGTGACGACGGAGTTTGTCCGCGAGCTGGAACAGACCGGCTTCCTGCGCTCCGTCTCGCGCTGAACAAACCCGGTTTGAAGCCCCAGCGGGCCGGTTTTTTCGGATATTGACATGAAACCGACGGATCTCTTAGAATGTTTCATTAAATATCTGTGAGGGGTGTGTCCTGGGATGTTTCTGGAATGAAGCCAGAGACGGAGGGACGTCCTGCCACCGCAAAGACGGCTGCACTGCGAGGCCGTCACGATGTGATTTCAGCCTAGCAACAAGGATCCGGATCTTCGAGGGGGGATTTGTCTGCCGGGTTCTGCTTCAATGCTCGGGGGGCTTCCGAATTGATCCGGGTTTCCCGGAGAAGAAGAGGAGGACGTGGAAATGAAAAAGTTGACAGCGGCACTCTCGCTATTTTCCCTTGGGCTTGTCCTGTTGAGCGCCTCGCCGGCCTCGGCGCAGCCGTTTTACCAGGGCAAGAC